>JARBUQ010000532.1 GCA_029239545.1 Paenibacillus sp. | reverse complement strand
GATTTGTGGTCCGATAAAGCTGTTACGATTCATTACAGCTCGGTGAACGGAATTTCCTGACCTTTAACGATCCCTGAGTTCGTTAGTCTAATTTTAACACGACAAAACCCACACTTCTCAAGAGAGAGGTGTGGGTTTCATTAGTTAATCCCATTAATTAAAACTGAATTTCTTTACCTAGCGCAGCGGACTCGTAGATCCCACACAGGATTTTCATCATTTCGACGCCGTCTTCAACAGGGCTGAGCGTTTCTTTGCGGCCCAGACAAGCATCGACAAAGTGGTTGATCTCATCCTGGAAACCTACTACGAAATCGAAGGACAGGTTGTTGATCTGAGGGGTTACGTTAAGGATCGTATCGTATTTCTCGGTAACAATAGCTAATTCCGGCTCCAGCTCAACGCCGCCTTTGTCGCCATACAGCTTAACCGTCAACTCGTCCTTCTTGGCATGGAGCGTGAAGCTCACGTCTACAAGGATGGAAGCCCCATTCTCGAACCGGATGACCGCATTGGCCATATCTTCTACAGTGTTGATCTCGGCATTATAATCAGCTGCTTTGTAGTAGTTCAGATTCTGGACGTTGGAGCGATTGCCCAGCTTATTGTACGTATTGCCGCTTACGGATTTCACTTTAGGACGGCCCATCAAGTACCAGCACAGGTCGATTACGTGAACGCCAACGTCAATCAGTGGACCGCCACCGGAGCGCTCAACATCGGAGAACCATCCGCCTGGATTGCCAAGCTTGCGAATACAGGATGCCTTGGCATAATAAATCTCGCCCAGATCCCCATTCTCAAGAAATTGCTTCACAATACGGGTGTTGGATGCGTAGCGGCGAACGAAACCGACCTGCAGCAGCTTGCCGCTCTTACGCACGGCTTGCTCCACTTCATAAGCTTCAGCTACTGTTTTACACAAAGGCTTCTCGCATAAAACGTTCTTACCCGCCTCCAGAGCAGCAATGCTGATCGGAGCATGGGAGTTATTCCAAGTACAAATACTGATTGCATCTACGTCTGGATTAGCAAGCAGTTCGTGATAGTCTGTGTAGTAGTTCGGTATTCCAAATTTCTCGGCCTTGGCCTTGGCACGATCCTCATTCAAATCGCAAATGGCAACGAGCTCGACTTCTTTGTTATTCTTATAAGCATTCAGGTGGCTCTCAGAAATAGAACCGGCGCCTACTACGCCAATACGGACTACTTTGCTCATTGTTTGCACCTCATACAAAAGTTATGGTTGTGAATCTTAATCATTATACAGCATGTATAGTGGGCCAAGCCAACTCAATTCCTTCACTTACAAGCAACTGCTGGAACTTCTCTAATTGCTCAGGAGAATTGCGAACCTCACGTGGGGAAAGTCCATTCTCCATGCAATAGGAGGTCAAATAGCCAGCCGCTTCGCCAATATTCCACTCAACCGGGTGAAGCCTGTAACAGCCGTTAGTAATATGGGTGACACCCAAGTTTTTGCTTGCAGGCAGCAGGTTATTCACTCGTACTGGAATTAAGCTTCCAAGCGGAATCTGGAAGGGCAGGGAAGAGATATCGATATAGTGACGACCAGCTGTACTTGGGTGCAAGTCAATCCGGTAGCAGCCTATCCCTACGGAATCAAAGAAGTTCTCTGCTTTGCCATCTGGTCTGCAGTCTGATGCAACATGCTGCTCGAGAACAGTGAATTCAGCTTTGATACGGCGGGATTCACGAATGTAAGGGTACTTCGCCAATCCATCTTCCGTGTCGACAATGTCTTTGCGCAAACGCAGGCCAGGATATCCTTGGCCGCCATCCGGACGCGGTGCTTCTGTTTGCAGCCAGTAGAGCAGGGAGAAGCTCAGTTGTTTGGCATCGGCAAGATTCTTCTGGCGATCTTCTTCACTGACATCAATGACGGACTCCAGCCAATAATCGTTCTGTGGCCAGTTGACAAGGGTTACATTACTATCGAATGTTCCTTCCAGGAAATTGTTCTTATCAACGATTTGCCTGTAATAGAATAAGGAATAGCGATCTGTTCCCGGGAAAAGCTCGTATTGTACGGTTTCCAATGTATGGGGGCGTACACCGAACCAGCTAAGCAGCTTGTCTGGCCAAAAATCAGCTTTATATTCACGCCAGAACTCATAGTTGGCCGGTTTCTCGATCGTATGATCTTCGCCCTCTATGTAATCCATGGCGAAGCAATACGTAATACCCTGCATATCCATTGGATCGGCTTCACCATCAAGTGCGTGAGGCTCACCCGTCTGAGCTTTTGATTCTGCTCCTGTTACATATTCAACACCAGCAAGAGGAAGAACATCTCCACACTCGGTGGCGTCAATGAAATAAGGAGCCTGTAAGTCAAGCAGCTCTCCGTTCTTTAAATTACGCACCGTAACAGAGCTCACTTCATTAGCATTCGTCGCTGCGGATTCAACAAGATGAGATGTTAAAATTGTCAATTGACCTTTATGGATAAAAGGGGCGAGCATTTGCTGCAGGACAGCTAGTGCTGTACGGGGCTCATGACATAGACGGCTGACGCCACCATTCCCTGGGTTGAGCCTGACATTCACCCTTGCTTCGCGTGTTAACGGGAAATGATCGCGATAATAGTCGCGCACGCCTTCACGGAACTGTCTATAGCTGCGAGTAGAGCCGAATTGCTCGATCCAAGGATGCTCATCAGGGGGAACAGCTTGACTCGTCAATTGCCCTCCGATCCAATCTGTTTCTTCAGTCATGATGATGGTCTTACCGCGTTTGGCGGCAGCCAGAGCCGCTGCAGTCCCGCCTGTTCCGCCCCCGATAATGACTACATCGGCTTGTAATGTTCTATTCATGGGGAATTCCTCCGATTCTGAAGTTGGGGTTTCCTATGCCGCTGCATAGATAGTTTCATTGTAGATG
>JARBUQ010000059.1 GCA_029239545.1 Paenibacillus sp. | reverse complement strand
AGCTGAAGGTTTGGAAGAGGGGTTGTTACTTATACATTTCCAAGTTACCTATATGAATGGTGTCATAAAAGCTGTAGACGTGCCGGTCAAAATCATCGGGTCAGTGCTGCGATTGCTGCAGGTGCATCGACAGCAATGAAAGCTAGGGAATTATGTCACAAAAAGTATTTTACAATATAAAACATATATGGTATATTAATAAAGTAATCATATATAAAAGGTTGTTTGCGAAGGACGCAAACTTTCGGGACTTATCCCGTAAGTTGCGTCCTATTGTTGTTTCAACATTTAAGGAGGTGAGCGGAATGAATCGCAGGAGAAGCCTGCTGATCAGCATGACGGCGGCCTTGCTTTCTGGAGCGCTGGTATACGGTGTTTATGTCCTTCAGCTGAAGCAGGTGGAACTGCAGCAGACGATCAGCGTGATCGTGCCTAGAGATTTTATTCCAGCAGGGACAATGATCACGGCAGACATGGTAGAATCTATGCCGATTGCTCTAGGTGCTGTATACAGAACCAAGGACAATCTGGCAACTGAGATTGGCTCCGTAATTGGGAAGGAAGCCGTCATTCCGCTTGGCACATCTGAACCGATACTTTTGTGGAAGGTAGATCGTTTCCATCTTCTGCCCAATGATTCTCAATCGACATTTCAGATTCCGAAGGATTATATTTTGTCCTTGTCCAATGGAGTTCGGGCAGGGGATCAGGTCGAGCTCTACGTATCTGGCGGAGATGGTGAGTCACGCAAATTGTTCGAGCATGGCATCCGGGTTGCATCCGTGAAATCGTCAACGAATGTGGAGGTGGATAATCCGAAGAATCCAAATCTGTTGTCCAGAATCAGCTCCGACGCGGAGAAGATGTATGCTTCCAGACGGGAAGCGAACGGGACAATTGATCAAATTAACTTAAATCTGACGCAGGAGGAATGGCTGACCATAGATAGGATATGCAAGACCAAGAAGGCGAAGCTGGTCATCGCACTGACCGGGTCATATATCAAAGGGGATGGTGTCGAGCAACAGCCTTAAGGCTGTAGCGGGAAAAAGCAGGAATGATTGTGAGCTACGTCTGTATCAAGACAGTTAAGGAGGTGTTTGTAAGATGTTGGTGCTGTTATCTGCGGACGAAGATTTGAATCATCGCTGGCTGTCAACTGGAAAAGGGGAAGGTGAACCCTATTATTGTGTATTCACTGAGCCCAGCGAGCTGCTTTCAGCCTTGGATCGGCAGACGATTCGACATGCAGTATTATCAGACCGTTATTTCGATTTCGCCGCATTTTGTGATTATACAGAGAGCTTGCGTGAAAGACAGCCTGATATTCAGATCTCAGTTCTGCTCAGTGATCGACATGACCGGTTTCTTAATGAGCGTTGGATGAAGACTTGTCTGGCAAAAGGGTACTTCTGGATATCTCCGCATCGAACGAAAGAAATGATTATTCAGCAGCTGCATGAGCACGTGAGCGGCAGTCCGGCATTGACTCGCGAAACCTGCTCCAAGCTCATGGTATTCATTGGTTCAACACCGAATATTGGCACTACACTAGTCTCTTTTGGGGCAGCAGTTGAACTCGCTCGTGAGACGACACACCGGATCGGATATATTTGCCTGAATCTTAAGAGCTCTAAGCTGCATAGGTATCTCGGTAATGAAAGACCCGCGTATACGCTCGATCAGCTGCGAGCTGAACTCCGCTCTCAGAGCTTGACCCGGGAAAAGCTGCTGCAAACGAGCGAGACGCTGCGTGGTGTACCTAACTTGCATGTGCTCTACGGCAATATGCTGAGGGAGCAAGCGGAATATTATAGGCCCGAGGATGTGGCACATCTTTTGAAAGTGGCACTGTCGACCTTTGAAGTATGTGTAGTGGAGGTTAGCGCATATTGGGATAATGCAGGTACTTTGGGCGGGCTGCTGGAGGCAGACAGCAAATACTTGGTGACGACACGAGAACTGGCTCATTTTCAGGAGGATACGAATCGATGGCTCCATAATTTGAGTCAATCGTTTGGGATGACGCCTGGCGGGTTTGATCTGATCGTAACGCAAGCTGATAAGATTGGCGGGACCGCAGGTCTAGGGCTCAAGGACATACGTCGCGAGACGTCCATGAACGTATTAGGTCAAGTACATCGGCACTCAGCCGTTGTAGAATCGATGAATCAAGGAAAGCTGCTGGAGCTTCTGCTTGGGCGCCATCCGGTAAAAAAGGAGCTTAGTCGGATCGCCTCTACTTTAATACGCTATCATCAGCTTAATAGGAAGCCTATCCCTGTTCATACGTCACCTGCGCGAAGATGGTACGGGAATATCAGGTTATGGCTGGGAAAGGGAAGGCGAACGGGGTGGGAAGCATAAGCTGGACCGAACAAGAGACCAAGTTCTCCCTAGCGGTATATTCTGCTGATTCTCATCGCAACAAGGAAAGATACGGATCAGGGGTATTAGTGGCGGAGAGCGACAGACCAGAGGCTAGTCAGGCCAAGGGTTCAATAGAACCCATACCGAATGAGTTCGATCGATGCGTAGAAGAGATTCGGAATGTCCTTGTTGCTTCCAAAGGAAAGACAGATGAAGAGAAGCAACAGTACAGCGAAGCTTTAAACCGTGCCGTACTCGGATTTGAACAGGAGCGTGGGCAATTCCTGGCTATTATTAGCGATCAGCTTGCCAAGAAAAGATTAAGCCATATCGAACCTCCGAACCGTACATTTGGATCACTTGCTGAAGCTGTGTTTGCTGAGGTGATCGGGTTAAATATGCTGGAGCTGGTTATGAAGAACAGAGAGGGCCTTGAGGAAATACAAGTAGTAGGAAGGGATATATACGAGGTTCGCAATGGACAGGCTGCACCCTCTGCCTTCAGGTTTCAGAGCGTAAGGGATGTGGAACGCTGAGCCCACGCTTACTCTGCGATTTTATACGATGAAGTATTTTAATTTAAGCACCCTTTGCAAGTCTGATTACGCCACGTTGAATAAGCCGATGAAACTGATTCTGGAGGTTATGTTGCGCAGCTGCTTCAATATGGTCGTCACAGGTCCAACTAATTCCGGCAAAACGAATCTGATCAAAGCGCTCGTCTCTGAAATGCCCGATCATGAGCGGCTGATTACGATAGAATCGCGTTATGAGCTTATGCTGAAGCGGGATTTTCCGAGCAAAAACATTATTGAGTACGAGATCGATGAGGAGGATGAGCTTCATTCCGGCAGCCAAGCTTTCAAGCTTGCTCTGCGGCAATCACCCAAAAGAATTTGTCACGCCGAAATAAGGGACTATGATGCGAATATTTATGTCAGAGCTTGCACCAGAGGTCATGAGGGCAGTATAACGTCGGTCCACGCGAACGTACTGGAGGATGTTCCGGACGCCATAACGGATATGTGTATGTTGGACAGCAGAGGAATGGACCCGGAGCGGTTGAGAAAAAGAATTACCGAGTACGTCACGCAGATCGGGCTGGAAATGGGAGTGGTTGAAGGCAAGCGCAAGCTGCTGCGAATTGGGGAGTATGTGTATCGGGATGGTGTTATTCAGGTACGAGATATAGTGCGCTATGACTATGTGAATCGAGCTTGGACTTTCAAGGATAAGCTGTCACAGCGGGCAGCAGCAAGAATTGTTAGAATGCACCCTGAAGGCTTCAAGCAGCTCATTCATGCAGGATGTATAGAGTCTTGTTGAACGGAGGAATAACAGAAGGCACGTCTCTTGTGACTGGATTGCAGGTTGGCTTCATAGTTCTGCTGTTCATGCTTGTCTATGTGGCGATTCGTATGCTGCTTCGAGCAGTAATCCGTAGATCCGCTGCACGCAGCAGACTCGCTTATGTTCATGAACAGACGATCTCGAGTCGCGTATCCCGATACATGAGCAGGTACAACCGGCTGTACCGGCATTTGAATGATTTATTGGAATCGCTTCAATACAAGTTATCGCTAGGAGCACTGATTTATATGACGACCATGCTCGTATTGGGAGGAGGAATAACGGGAGCAATGCTGCTCGGGAGTATAAAAGGTACTGCTACTGCTGCTCTCATGGCTGGTTCGCTGCCTTATATCATTTTGCGGATGAAGCTAATCAGCTTGCAAATGAAAGCACGACTTGATTTTTTGCCTGCGGTGGAGCTGTTCTATCAGTACTATCTCGTAGCAGGACAACGGAACATCCGTAAAGCCCTACAGATTACACTCGAAGAGAATCGTATGATGTATCCGATGAAGGCTGTGTTCCAGCAGCTCAATCATAACCTTACCACCAACCGTAGTGTGGACGACAGCTTGCGTGTATTAACGGTTACGCTGGGCCATTTGTGGGCGGACTATTTTGCCAATATTATGAGGGTCGGACTTGTGGAAGGGAATGAAATCGGAGATAACCTGAAGGAGCTGATTACAGATATGCGTCGTGCTCAGAGATCCGATCAAGCCGAACGCAACCGTCTCTTGGAAATTCGTCTTGCCAATTTTTCATCGTTCTTATTCCTGCTAGTTTTTCTAGCCGTTAATTTCAAGCTGAATTTCTCGAATGCCTGGCATTATTATGTGGAAGATCCCGACGGGCGCAATATGGTGCTGGATGGCGGTTTGTTCATCTTTGGTTCGTTTTTGATGGGTTTATATTTATCTGTACGCCGAATGTAGAGCCGAAAGGAGGGTTAACAATCAGTTGGTGGTTGCTGCAGCACAATTGGAATGGTTCGGCTTGATCAGTTACGGCATTTTATTTGTTTTGGTTTTTATCGGGGTATATTTTGCGCTGTTATCCTGGCCTCGTAAAAGAGGGCGATGGCCTATTCTGTCATGGAATAAGTGGATGAAGAAACAGCGCTACCCTTCATGGTGGTTAAAGGTGTTAGCCATTCAACCAGACTCTCTTGGTTATGAGCACAAAAAGCAGCTGCTTGCCAAAAGCGGATTCCAAGTCAGTCCGATCAGTTATGAGATAGCCAGACGAATGCTGCTCGTAATTGCCGGTGCCATTATGGCGATAGGAATTGCTGCTGTCCGATTACAGCTATTGGACCGCTTTGTTGAACCTGTTTATATGATGCTTGCGGGATGCATTATGATCCTGGTACTGGGAACCGATCGTATCATCCTGGAAGCGATCAGCAAGCAGCGTGCACAGCAAATTATGAAAGAAATATACGTCCTGAGCAACCAGCTTCTATATTACAACGGCTCCAGGCAAAGTCTGCATAACAAGCTGTCGCGCTGCATCCCCTTCACCCGCGTCATCCGCGGCGAGCTGCAATTGCTCTTGAACGAGTGGTACTCAGGTGCTGACCAAGCAATCAGACATTTCAAGCAAAGACTGAGCACGGATGAGGCTTACAGCTTCGCAGAGACGATCAATTCAATACGACTCTATGACAATGACAATTATTATGCTTTTCTCCGCCAGCGCGTCCAGGATTATAAGGAAAAGCTGGAATTAGCCAAGGACAGCCGCAAGGAGACCACCTCATATGTGCTGTTCGTTATAGCAGGCTTGCCGATTTTGAATACATTCCGCATCTTTATTTATCCATGGGTGATGGAGGGTCAGAAGCTGTTTCAGACCTTGCAGTAACCTGCACACAAGAAAGGGAAGGATGAAGGTAAAATGAGAAACATACTGATCACTGTAATGATGTTGATTGTTGTTGCATTATTGTTCACCAGTATTATTAACGACAACAATACCGGAATGCGCAGAAACATTCAAACACATGGAACGACGGCAAATACAGACATAACAGCTTTAATTCCATAATTGGACATGACAGTGTTAATTCGAAAAACAAACATCACAGCTTTTAATTCGAAAATCAGGAAGTGGTGCTGGCCAAATGAAACAGCTATTGGTTGCGGCTTTATTCATTGTCGTTATCATTACGATCTACAGCGGCACGATCGGAGGGAGCGAGGGGACAAAAGCGGAATTAACAGGCAGTGGCGAACGAATAAGCGAATCGATTCAATCGATTGATCCATAGATTAGAGGGGAATGGAGTCTGTCTGCAAGAGTGGTTGAGCGAATGTCTGTGGGAGTGATTGGATGTATGGCTAAGAAACTGTGTGTGTAGGAAGCTCGGATGGGAGGGCAGACGGAAGAGGAGAAGGAGGTGAGCCTGAGCCGGACGGAGGAGAGCGGCAGCAGGAGTTGAAGCAATAGCGGCAGGAGGACTATATTGAAGCAATTATTAGTATTTGTACTGTTTGCAGGGCTGCTGTGTTGGTTCATGTTCTCTCCGACGTACAAACACGTCTTGATCATCCGCCAAGCTGTACTGCAAAAAGAGGTGGATCTGATGCTCGAGATCGGGGCGAATGGGAGCCATGGCTACATTGACAGCGCCGCAATTGAAGCGTCCAGGATCAGGATGGAGGAGAGAGGGTTCAATCGATCGTTGATCCAATATGAGGTTCTAACAACAAATGGCGTAGATGGCACGAGTCCAAGCGCACCAGTACTGAGAGGAGCAGGGTTGAAGCTGCAAATCAGTTATCCATTTGAAAGATTGTTTGAAATAGATAGGCTGATTGGAATTACGCCCCCTCCTGCTGGCTCACGTATGTACGCAGAGGGGGTGCGAATGAGTGAGTATGTTCCGTGAGCAGACAGGCAGGAGAAGTAGAAAAGTAGATTTGGGCTGAAGAGGGTGAGATGTATAAATTACTATTGTTTATCCTTATGTTCTCGTTCCTGCTGCTTATGAATGCGATGCAGACAGATGAACAATTGGCCATGCAGGCGTTGTTCGAAGGCAAGCGCGCAGTGAATCGCGCCGCACATGCAGCCGCCCAGCAGGTCGATATGCAAAAGCTGGCAGAGGGAATCGTATCTATTGACCCCCTCGTTTCACAAGCAACGGCATTGGATTACTTGCGTGCGAATCTCAAGCTGGATGCAAACAACATGCCGCTTCCGTCCAGCTTTTGGAGGTCACAAGTAGAGATCGCCGTATTTGAAGTCTTTAACGAGAATCGGACATTCCCCTATACGTACACGAATATGCTGTACAACTACTCCATTACCTTTAAACGTCCCGGAGTCGTGCTTATTGTCCGCATCACTTATCCGCGCGTATTTTCGGTCATAAGCCCGATCGTTTGGGAGGTTAAGGGTGCTGCTGAATTGGTTTATTAATTAGATTTCCCTAGCAGAATGGAGAGGACAGTGGCTATCCATTAATTTTACTCATGCAGCATGCTCCACTCACGGCCGGGACGATCGACTCGGAAAGTCTCAATGTTCCCGTTGTCCTGAAGGGTTACATACGCCGTACAACCGTCGGGACCGCCGAAGGTGATGTTGCTGCAGCTTTTGCCTTGCAGTTCAATCTCGGACAGCAGCTCGCCAGACGGTGATACTTTGGCGATCGTTCCTTTGCCGTATCTTGTTATGTAGAGATTGCCATCCGCATCGCAGCGCATTCCATCCATGCCATAGTCATCAAAAGCGATTAATAGGCGTTTGTTGCTAATCGTTTTTTCTGGTGAAAGATCATAGGCCCATACTTTGAGCTGAATCGTTTCGTTTACATACAAGGTTCGGTTGTCGGGGCTCACTTCAATTCCGTTCGTCGTCCCCATACCTCCTTCTAGCAATGTTGACCGGCCATCTGTGTCAATGCGCCACATTTGTCCGGTTGCCTCGTTCCAATCAGGATCACTCGCGAATAAGGTATCGTCGTCAGCTATGGCGATGTCATTTGGTTGATTCATTGCAGGCTCGTGTGCGAATACAGTGATATCCTTGGTGTCCATATCTACTTTTAATATGTTATGTCCTGTGTAATCGGCGATGAACATGTTCCCAGCACGATTGAACCGGATTCCGTTGCCTGTGCTGCCAGCGGGTAACTGCACGAAGAGACTGCTCTCCCCATCTGGCGAAACGCGGCCGATTGTGCTCTGCCGTTCATAGTTTACAGCGTAGACGTTACCCTCACGGTCGCAAGCAGGCCCTTCAATACCTGTAGTGAAGCCGCCTTCCGGCGTTAATACGGTGCTTTTATTTGGGTTGGATTCCATCTTTGTTCACGTCCTTTTGGGATAGTTTGGATCGCATTACTTACTTTCGTTCGTTCAACTTATCTAGTCATTCGCTTCAGCACAGATGGTTTCCTGCTCAGGGCGCTTCCAGTGTATAATGGAAGGAATTAAATGATGGGCCTGCCCTACGAAGGAGTTAGCAAACCATGGATACAGTCAACGTGAATGAAGGATCACAGCGCCGTCAGCGGCTTCAGCATAAAATGGTTCAGCATGGAATCGACGGAATGATTGTTACTCAGAATGTCGATTTGTATTATTTGACCGGTTCAATGCAGACCGGTTATTTGTTCGTGCCAGCGGTGGGCGAAGCGGTATATTTCGTCCGCCGCAGCTTGCTCCGAGCCGAGCAGGAAGCGGATGTAACCGTGCGCGAGCTTGGCTCGCTGCGGTCATTCGCGGTAGGCCTCGCGGCGAGCTGCCCGCACTTGTTCGGCAGCGCGGCAAACCGCGGTCCGGACGAGCCGGTCGTGCTTGCGGCGGAGTACGACGTGCTGCCGGTTGCGCAGTTCCAGCGGCTGACATCGGCATTGCCGTCAGTCAAGTGGGTTGACGGCTCGCTCATCATCCGCGAGACCCGCATGATCAAGTCGCCTCGCGAGGTCGAGGCGATCCGTGCTGCTGCGCGAGTCATCGACGCAGCCTTCGAGCGCGCGCTGTCGCGCCTGACGCCGGGCATGACCGAGCTCGAGCTGATGTCGGCCGTCGAGACGGCCATTCGGCTGAGCGGTCATATGGGGCTTATGCGCGTGCGCGGCTACAACCAAGAGATCATCACCGGTATGATCGGTGCTGGAGATGCTGCTGCGCGGCCGACCTACTTCGACGGCCCAGCAGGCGGAGGCGGGCTCGGCCCAGCCAGCCCGCAGAGCGCGAGCCGACGTCCCATCGGCCGCGACGAACCAATCCTCATCGATATCGGCTGCTGCATCGATGGTTACGTGATCGATCAGACGCGCACCGTCGTGATCGGCGAACTGCCGGCTGACCTCAAGCGCGCTTATGAGGTCAGCGAAGCCATTATCCGTAGCACAGAAGCCCAGCTGCGGCCAGGCACTATCTGCGAAGAGCTGTACGCTTCTTCGCTGGAGCAAGCTGCAGAAGCGGGCTTAAGCGACCACTTCATGGGCTTTGGCCGTGACCAAGTGAAGTTCCTCGGTCACGGCATTGGGCTTGAGATCGATGAGCTGCCCGTTCTCGCGCGTGGCTTCCAGTATCCGCTCGAGCCAGGTATGGTCATCGCGATCGAACCGAAATTCACCTTTCCCGGACGCGGTGTAGTCGGCATAGAGAATAGCTACTTAATTACAGAAACCGGGTTCGAACAGCTTACGATTACACGCGAGGGACTCATTCGATTATAGAGGGCCATAACTTTACCCACATATCGGATTTATTAGGCCATCCGTGCAATCTTAGTCCAGTCATTAGCTCAATTCGTAAGCAGCAACTCAACAATCGCCAACCCACTGGCCATAGCGGCTGGAAGGAAGGCGTTTTTTTGTTTTAGTAGCTGAAAATATTTTTTTCGAACCCAATGAACTTTTCGTACATCTCGATCGTACTATAGGCAACTCTAATCAGGAAGGGAGTGAACCTCGAATCGTGACACAGGTATCGACTGCATTATGAACATAGAGGAGAAAGATATAATCCGGCTTGCCCAGCGCGGCGATTCGAAGGCACTAGCCCTGCTGCTGAAGGAGCATTACTCGTTTTTATACAAATATTTGTTGAAAATCACACTGCACGCCCAAACGGCTGAGGATTTGACTCAGGAAACGATGATCAGATGTATGGAGAAAATACGGCTGTACAATGGAAAGTCGAAATTTTCCTCGTGGCTCATAACGATTGCTACAAATCTATACATGGACCAGCTTCGACGACAAAAGCGTGAACGGACATGGAACAACCAGGAAATAACAGATGCGCGGTCATTAAGCTGGCAGTTTGCTCACGAGAAGGACGGGTGGACCGATCTTATGGAGGCACTCAGCCTTTTGAGCAGGGAGATGCGCATCCCCATTATTTTGAAGCATTATTATGGCTATTCCTACGAGGAAATTGGTCGGATGATGGATGTGCCGATCGGTACGGTTAAATCGAGGATTCACAACGGGCTTCAGCAAATGAGGAAGGAGATGAGAATGGATGAGGAAGAGGCGAAATAGCTTTTCAGAGCAAGGCACCCCGATCCAGAGAGGCACAAAAGAAGCTTCCCCCGAGAAAATAGCTTCTGAACGTGAAGAGCAGGAGTGGACCAGGCGAATTCAGTCTGACCTGAGCAGGCTGGAGGATGAATCCAAATTCCCTGTACCGCTTCCCGATCTGCCCTCGCTAGAAAATTGGATTATAGAGCAGCAGCAGGTGCTCAAAAGAAAGCTTATACGTGATCTCCTGTTATTCTGGTTATTTGCCTTACTGATCTTGTCGGCAATCGTTTCCATCGCTTACCGGAACCCTGTATTCTTCCTTTATCTGCAAGCCCCAGTCCTGTTGACGGGAGTAATCGGATTCTTCCTTGCTGGTAATCGGAGGAAGCGGGTGAACCGGATATGAATACTTCGATACAAGGAGTCCCCTTATGGCTGCTGCTTCTGCTTGCAGTTGTTCTCTTAACCCAAGGGACTTTGATCTTTACAGATGCGCGCAGAAGGCAGATTAATCCGTGGTTCTGGGGGATTTGGGGACTGTTTCAAGTTCCGATGCCAACGATTTTCTACATTTTATTCGTGAAATGGAAGCAAGCCAGAGAAGCTAAGGAGGAGCACACTAATGACGATCCAAGAATTGATTGATCAAATCAACTGGGCGATCCTAGCCCCTATTTTCGCTATTCAATTAGTGCTTGTCATTATCGCGCTGATAGATTGCATCCGCTCTGAACAGACGAAAGGACCCAAATGGCTCTGGATTCTTATCATTATTTTCGTGAATATTATCGGGCCCATCGTCTACTTCGTGGTCGGAAGGGGGCGCGATCGATGACTTTGCTGTTATCTGTAAAGGAACTGACTCGCAAGTTCGGCGCTACAACGGCAGTGAACGGAATCTCTTTTGACATTGAGCAGGGTCGATGCATTGCACTCATTGGACCTAATGGAGCAGGAAAGACGACGACTTTAAGTATGTTAGCTGGACTTCTTGCGCCATCAAGCGGATCGATCTCATTCGCAGCGGCTGCCCCAAAGGATATTCGGCAATGGATCGGCTTCTTGCCACAGCATCCGTCCTTCTTCAACTGGATGAGCGGGCGAGAGTTTCTGGAATTCTCAGGCCGCTTGGCCTTCCTGTCTGCCCGCGAAGCTCGCCAGCGTTCAACGGAGCTGTTAGAAGCAGTAGGACTTACAGCTGCAGCCAAACGCAAGGTTGGAGGATACTCCGGCGGCATGAAGCAAAGACTTGGCATCGCGCAGGCGCTTATTCACCGTCCTAAGCTGCTCATGCTGGATGAACCCGTATCCGCGCTAGATCCAATTGGACGCAGAGAGGTGCTTGAGCTGATGCGCAGTATGAAGCATGAGACGACACTGCTGTTCTCTACTCATGTGCTCCATGATGCGGATGAGATCAGTGATGATATCATCCTGATGCAGAGCGGAGGAATAGCCGTATCCGGCAATCTGCAAACCGTTCGCAATCAATACCGCAAGCCACTCATCCGTATTCAGAGCGAGCAGCCGTTAACCTCCTGGTTGGCTGGCTGGGAGCAGAAGTCTTTTATCGAAAGCATTCAGTCCGGTCACACCGGAGGAAGCATCGAAATATTAATTAAAGACACCCAGATGGATACTGCCAGAGCTTTCGTATGCCAACAAATTGCCGAACGTGCTATTCCGGTTCAGTCTATTGAATTCGGTCAATCGACGCTGGAACAATTATTTATGCAAGTAGTGGGTGGTGAGTCCAAACTATGATCCAACAATGGTTCGTACTATATCGCAAAGAAATGCTCGAAATGATGCGAAATTATAAGTGGGTTTGGGTACCTCTCGTATTCATTTTGTTCGGTGCCAGTCAACCTATCACGACCTATTACATGTCTGATATTTTGTCCGCATCCGGCGGACTTCCGGAAGGTACAATCATTCAGATCCCGATGCCTACCGGAGCCGAGATGATGGCCCAAACACTCTCCCAGTTCAGCACTATTGGCGTGCTTGTACTCGTGCTTGCTTTCATGGGGGCCGTGTCTGCGGAACGGCTTAGCGGCGCTATCTATATGGTGCTGATGAAGCCCGTTCCCCATCATACTTATGTAACGGCGAAATGGGCAGCTATGGCGACCTTGACGGGAGTATCGCTTCTGACCGGAATGATGGCAGCCTGGTATTACACCGAACTGCTCATAGGGGATGTAACAGCTGCGGCCCTGCTCCAAAGTTTTTTATTATATGGCTTGTGGCTTGCCTTCATCCTCACAGTTACTTTACTGCTGAGCATTCTGTTGAAAAGCAGCGGCAGCATTGCATTTCTGTCAGTGGGTATCATCTTCTTGCTTTCCATCATGACAAGTATTCTGACTCGCTGGATGAAGTGGAGCCCGGCTGCGCTAACGGAGCATGCGACTGAGGTGTTAATACATGGATCAGCAGGTTCTCAGCTTGCACTCTGTCTAAGTGCGACTGTGCTATTAATTGGCATTTTGTTAGTCCTGTCTGTCTATTCACTTCGCTTGAAACAAACCTCTTTATAAAATAGTATCCCCCCAAACCAAACATATCCTCTTTGGGATTAGTGGGCACAATTGCTCACTTTTCCCAGAGGAACACTAGCCAAATATTCGAATCTAACAGATCAAGGTTGAAGAAAAAGAAAGCCTGAATATTTTGTCGGATAATCTCTCAATTCGATTGGACACCTTGATCTTTTTTTAGTAGGATATATACGATACATGCAAATGACTTGTTTCATTGAATAGCCGTGTCGTGGTTAGTCGGTGTGATTTATAAAGGTTGTGTAAAAGTGTAAAAGGTTTGCTCGCAGCAGACCGGCTTGGGGGGATATCCATATGTTTCGTTTAGGTCAAAGAGTTGTTTTTGTAAATGATAGTTTCGAGCTTCACTTTCCGGTTGGAGAATCAGGCTACATTATTGCTTACGATCGCAATGCCGATAATGTGTTTGATTACGTAGTGCGTGTGCCTCGACTGAATAAGCATTTTTTCGTACCGGCTGTCGATATTGAGCTGGAGGAGATCTTGCTGCAGCAGGAGGCAGAGCAGGTTGAGCGGGAAGCTTTGATCGATTATGCTCTTGTTACGAAGAATGAAGAGTTATTCCGTTTTATAATGAACGGGGAGATGGCAGAGCCGACTCCAGAGATTAGTAATGAAGTTCAGAGCAGAGAAGATTTTATCAAGCAAATCAATTTGAAAGCATGGATTTGATCGCTTGCCTGTTACACCATTAGTTTGCATTTACTGAGATGCCTGCGGGGCATCTTTTTTGTAAAAAAACGTTGATTATATGCAGCAAGCCAAAGATTGACACGCCCTTAACGGATACGCTATGATGGGTAGCATCAAACCATATCGGGAGGCTTTTGAAGGAATGAAAGAATCACATAGTAAAATACTTGACTGTACAATCCGCGATGGGGGTCTTGTTAATAATTGGGACTTCAGCGTTGAATTCGTAAGGGACTTATACTACTCCTTAAATGCCGCTGGCGTGGATTATATGGAAATCGGATATAAGAACTCACCAAAGCTGTTGAAGGGCTCAGATGCGGGGCCTTGGCGCTTTCTGGAAGAATCCTTTATGAAGGAAGTCATTCCGCAGAAGGGTGACACCAAGCTGTCTGCATTAGTTGATATTGGACGTGTGGACGAGAACGATATTTTGCCTAGAATCGACAGCATGCTGGATATGATCCGGGTGGCTTGTTACATCAAGGATTTGGACAAAGCACTTGAACTGGTCAACACGTTTAACTCCAAAGGTTATGAGACATCCCTGAACATTATGGCGCTGTCCCATGTAATGGAGCATGAGCTTATTGAAGCGTTCAAGGATATTGCTGAGAGCCCGGTAGATGTTGTCTATATAGTAGATTCTTACGGCAGTCTGGATCACAAGGATTACAAGCATCTGATCGAGAAGTTCCAGAAGCATCTCCCTAACAAAACATTAGGTATCCACGCACATAATAATATGCAGCTTGCTTTCTCCAACACAATCACTGCTAACGATCTGGGCGTTCAATTCCTGGATTCCTCCGTATTCGGAATGGGTCGTGCTGCGGGCAACTGCAATACGGAGCTGCTTGTTGGCTACCTGAAGAATACGCGGTATGAGATTCGTCCGGTTCTTGAAGTAATCGAGCGTCGCATGATTCCATTGCGTGAGAAGGTGGAGTGGGGTTACATTATCCCTTACATGATTTCTGGTATGTTGAACGAGCACCCGCGTGTGGCTATGGCTGTTCGCAATACAGAGGACAAGGATAAATACGCCGAGTTCTATGACAAGCTTACTTCTGCGGAAGTATCCTCAGCTGAATAAGAGTGATCTTCAATGGACTTCATACAGACAGCCCCTGGGATTCATATCCTTGGGGTTTTTTTGGCTTAGTTGGATTAGTCAATGCAGTTTTTGTAGTTTGTCTTTTTGGCTGCATTCTATTCCATCCCGTAAACTGGTAAAATAGGTTGGAGCATATTTGAAGCAAGCAGAGGGTGCAGCCAATGAACGGGAAGTCCGTGAACCGATTTAAATCCATTTGGATAGAGAGCAGCCATCAGTCCGGCAAAGCCAAATGCGAGCCAGGCTGGGATTGGAATACAACCTTTCATGACTATGATATTTGGTTTGTTTTATCCGGTACTGGTCTTATGCAATTGAATGGGTTATCGTACCCGATTGCACCTGGCTCCTGCTTCATCTTCCGACAGGGGGATAAGGTTCAAGCTAAGCAGAATCTGGATGATCGATTAACAGTCATTTATATCCATTTTCGCATGGAGGATTTGTTGATAGGGCCTGAAGCCGCTTCGGGGCTGGACGTTCTTGTGCCTTCCTACAGCGAGGTGGATGATGTGTTCACATTGGAAACCTGGTTGAATCAGGTACTTGACACGGAGGAAGAGAATGAAGGAGAGTTTATTCAGGAGCGTTTCAATTGTTTGATGAAACTGGTGCTGATGCATCTTCTGGATACGCATAATTCCAAGAGTGAACCTACGTCCCTATCGGTTAAACAGAAGAAAATCGTCCGCACAGCCAAACAATACGTTCGTGAGCACATAGCTTCAACGATTGAGTATGATAATCTGGCTGACTTAACAGGTGTATCATCTCGCTATTTGAATCGTCTATTCAAGCAGGACACGGGAATTTCGCTTAAGGAGTACATAACAAGGGCGAGGATTGAAAGAGCGTCCCATTTGTTAACGCAGACTTCGATGTCGGTTGGACAAGTGGCAGAATCGCTTGGGTATTCGGATATTTATTTCTTCAGCAAACAGTTTAAGAAATACGGTGGGCAATCTCCATCCTACTTCCGTTCCAAGACCAAACCGGCCAAGCCTGTTTACTGATGTGCATCCGTTATGAGCGGGA
>JARBUQ010000531.1 GCA_029239545.1 Paenibacillus sp. | reverse complement strand
CACCCTAGCCACACGTTGGTTCAGCTCTGGCGTTGCCTTCAGCATTTCATACCCATAAATCGTATGTTTCCTGATCACCGCAAGCTCCCGATCCGTAAGTTTCCCTGGCTTGTTCAGGATTTCAATAGGAATTTTCACCTTCCCGACATCATGAAGCACAGCAGCAAGGGACAAGATCGCAAGCTCAGTTTCGCTCATATTCAACCATCGGCCAATAAGGGTAGCTAACACCGCAACTCCAACGTTATGCTCATGCGTGTAATTATCCTTTGCCTTAACTGCCTCTATTAATTGAAATACATCGGGCTCTCTGGACAACTGCTGAATAACCGGAAGGATCTCACTGCTGATCTCTTCCAATGGAACCTCTTCCGTATAGCTGATCAATTCGAATAGTTGTCTTGTTCTGTTAACAGCCTGGTGCACGCTTGCAGTTGGCTTGATACTCTCTGGTACATCTTGAGCTAGAATAATGGAATCCACACTAATCTTATGATTAAGCAATAGCTTCATGAATTCATCATTAATGATAGACTTGGCAGGAACTATAGTAACTCCATAGGAATTGACTACATCATTCTTAACTATTTTACCTAAAAGATGTTCCATTGTTTCCCCCGCCTGTAACTTTATACAGTGAATCTTACCATATTATGAATTAATAATCATAGTAAATCTATCTGATATAGAAACGGGCCGTTTACCTGTTGGCACACAGAAAGAACCGTTCCACGGAAGAACGGTTCTTGGCTCATTTTCGTTGGCAGAGCCGATTAAGCATCTACGCTCATTATCGCTTCATTCGCTTTTGTGCTGCTCTCTCCCTCATATTCCAAGTAAGTCTTATGCCAGTCAGGAAGCATGCGCTCCGGAATAAGAATATGACGCAGGACACCGAAGCCATATACCACGCGCCATAGCTGCTCGCTCTTGTCCAGTCGGGTGCGCATAAAAGGAAGCGCCTCTGTGATATCTCGCTGTAACGCTTCTTCAATGCTATGATCCAACGCCATCAATTCGGCTTTGGCTTCAATATGTGCGAATGCCCAGGGTTGAGCGGGATGTTGACGAACCAGCGGCTTCAGTCTGCCGAGCTGTTCTTCCCAGATGGATGCACGCCCATAGTCCAGCAGCTCCATATCTAATAGAAGGTCTGCCATCTGATCCGCAGCTTGGCCATTCAATCCCAGAATCAGCCTGCAATAAAATAACGTGATGTCGCGAACATCCTTATGTGCATTCCAACCTAGCTGACTAGCTGCAAAAGCGTTGTAATGATCACCGAAAGATTCATTGTACGTCATGAAGCCCAGGCAATGCTGCCCGCCGAAAGACTGCAGAACGGACTGAATGCGCTTTGATGCCGAATGAATCCCAGTCTTCGTATACACATCCCGACGATCATGGGAGAAACCGATGTGCAGGAAGCAGCCAAGCTTCATATCGCCAATATGCGGACGTACATCCGGCAGCGAGAACACTCCATAGGTCGCGCTAACCTGGAAGGACCCAAACCAGTCCTGGGCCTCACCGTTAACGAAGCTGCGCAGAAGCGCGCTCTCCTCGTCCGATGTCCACCAGCCGCATATATCTACCTTCAGCTCAGGGTAATAAGCGCTAATGGTTGCATATACATCACTTACGAGCGACAGGAACACCGGGTAATACGGCTGGCATAACTCACAAGCACACCCCCCATCATCGTAGGGAGCACAGACGATTTTCTCAATTCGGATGCCGGACTCCTGCAGATCTGCGAACAGCTGCTTCTGATTATTCAGAATCACTTCTCTGGACTCTGGCTTAGAGGGGCATAACACCTGACCTTGCACCCGCAGCTCATGGTTGCGTACGCCTGTCCACTCGGGCCTCATCTGATCCACAAAGCCTATATTCGGTGTAACCACAATAATGTTATCGAGTCCGAGACGCTGACTGTAAGCAAGCCATTCCTTCTTGCGCCCCCACAGGAACATCGAGGTGCTATGAAACACATGCGAATGATACGGGTCCGGCATATCGTTCGGATCGAACCAATCCCCGTAACCGCTAGCTCCAGCCAAAGCCAAATCCTCCAAGTACCTGCGCATCTCCCTGGTCCAGCAAATCTCGAACGAGTTGCCAAAATGACCCGGCATATAGTGAATACGATCCGCAATACCGGGTACAGTTTCCGTTCTTCCAGGCGGCAGCAAGCCCCCCGTTGGACTCCCAGCCTCACTGTCGATATGTGCCAACAATCGTTCGATCAAAGAGCCTACGCCAGCAATATAATCTCTTATCTTGTTAGCCTCGATCAATATGTCACCGGTTGCGTTAACCTCAAGCACATACCCTGTCGTTTCCTGCCTGTTACGAAAAGATAGCCGAATTACTAGCGGCTGCTGCTCCTGCTGTTGCTCCTGTTCCACTCTAGCAATCTCAGACAACCGTTCCTGTGCAAGACGAGCTGCTTCCCGAGCATCAGGACACACTTCACCTAACGAAACTGCAAACAATCGGTTCATTCGTAAGCCTCCATTCCAAGGATACATCTCAATTCGTAAAGTATAAAACGAAATTGTAAGATTGTCTACAATCTATCAACAAAAAATGCCCAATAAAGTTCTCTGGCCACATATCAAAACATTGGGCTGTTGAGCTTAGGAGTCAAGGCGGGCCAAAATGTTGTATACCGTACAACCTCATCAGGCTCAAACAGTGCTGGGATGCCAAAATGATGTACACCGTGCAACCTTTTCGGGCCTTTGGGCACCCTCGGCCGTTTTGGAGACTCCTTTTTATGAACTTATAAAGTATAAGATTCTGGGGGGAAGACCGAAGGCTATTCCCCTTGCTTGTGGCCAGAAAGTATAAGTTTTTTGGGAAGACCGAAGCGTGAACGAAGTCCGGAAAGCGGACGTAATTCCCCGTCAGC
>JARBUQ010000058.1 GCA_029239545.1 Paenibacillus sp. | reverse complement strand
TATGCTGCCGAGCAGCGAAGCATTCCCACAGCTGCTTAAACCACTGGTAAACCGTGTCTGCCTGGATGACTATTTTATGGGAGACGGCAGCGGCGGCAAGCGAACACGCAATCTCGGCATCCAGGCTTTGTACGAACAGATTGGGATGGAACAATGGTATCACCCTGCTGCCTACCGACTCGTTTATGAACGGTTGAGGTTGGTTTTTGAGGAGGAACAGATATTTGTCAGTCAAAAGGGATTTGAACCGTAACAGGACAAAATCGAAAGCAGCGTGAACAGACATAACAATGTCTCATTCACGCTGCCTTTTTTCAAATTATAACATCAGTTTTTACGTTTCATGGTGCGAATTATACTTTTCATTTCCAGATCCACACGGTAAGACTCGGTAATCTTTTGCAGCGCTTTGTTGTAGGTGAAATCGTCCAATGAATTACTTCTTAAGTATTTCATAGTTAGTTCAGGAAACTTCACAAAACAGATGGATACTGCCCAGGCAACCGCCATTTTCACATAATACCCCTCGTGCTTGGCGTTATCCAACAGCTGTAATACTCGGTCCATGTAAGCTTCTTCCATATAATAATCAAGGAGCATGACCACCCCGAAACGAATGTCATACTCGTGTTCAGACACGAGATAAGGCTGCAAAAATTCCCATACCCGCTCTCTATTCGTTAAAGTGAACTTCAGACCATTACAAAAGCTGTCGCATACAGACCAGTTATCAATTTTAGGAACAAAATCCGCTACAAGGCGCAGCATGTCCTCAATATCCGTTTTTACATAACCGATGACCATCCCCTGAAGCATAATTTCCTCAAAATGCTCACTCTCAGCCTGCTCCAGGTAGGTTCTCCAATCACCTCTTGCGATATTTCGCGCTATCTTGCGCAGAACTGGCAGCCGAACACCCAGAACATTGTTAATATTCGGGATTAATGACGAAGAAAATTTCCTGTATTCCTCATCGGCCATTTCCAATAATTGTTGTTTTATCAGCTTATCCACCTTACTGCTCCTTCGTGTTTGGTTTTGAAATTTCCCACAAATAGATGGATGCAACTGAACCGAGAGGCGAATATGTCAGACGGTACACTTCGAACTGCTCTCTGCTGAGATTACTAAGTCCATACAATTTCATCATCCCACGTCGAATTGCGATATCGCCCCAGCTGACTACGTCACGACGCTCCATGGAATGAATAAGCAGCATTTCGGCCGTCCATGGACCTATCCCCTTTAATGTCATCAGCTTGTGGATCACCTCTGAGTCTGACAAGCCATACAACTCGTCCATCTGAAAAGCTCCTGCTGCAACAGTTTGAGCAATATTCTGAATGCATACTGCCTTTTTCATCGTCATTCCGCATTTCTGAATTTCATCAGCGGTCTGCGTGGCTATATGTTGTGGAGATATCTCTCCGAATTGATTTTGCATTCTTTCCCATATGGTGTGCACGGCTTTAACCGAAATTAATTGGCCCACTATGGCATAAATAAGCGCTGTGAATAAATCAGGGATAACGACACGCTCAACTTTTCCCAATTGAGTCATCTCAGCCCCCAGCGTTGCATCCTTGCTCTTAAGAGCCTCTATTTCTTCTTGCCCATATTCAAAATACTTTGTTTTAACCGTTCCCAAGAGTCGTTCCCCCGGTTCATACTTTACTTATAACTCTAATATACCTCACCATGCTCCCTGTGTGTTAATATTCGAATATAAGAGCAATATAGCGACATTCTTAAGCCCGCAAGCGGATTTACCGTAGCGGGCTTAAGGGATAGGCGGAGTTATGGGTTGGAACAAATAACCCGGTACTGGCTTGCAGGCCATTACCGGGTTTACTGGTTTACTATTAGTGAA
This sequence comes from Paenibacillus sp., assembly GCA_029239545.1. GTDB lineage: Bacteria > Bacillota > Bacilli > Paenibacillales > NBRC-103111 > Paenibacillus_AA. The sequence continues at coordinate 10,899 of JARBUQ010000058.1, read as the reverse complement.
GAGTGGATGCGGTTTGGTTAGGTGCAGGCATTTGCGGCATACCGGCTGCCGGTGCGAATGAATTCAGCATGCTTTGCATATCTGCAGCAGCCAATTGTGGGACCTGATAGTAGCCATGCTTGTTTTGATACAAGAAAATTTCATAAGCCATTTCAATAAAGTTCTGAACCTGGGAAGCAAGCACACGTCGAACGACCGGGTTCGTTACTTCAAGGGAGCTCATGGTCAGCAAGGAAGCATGGGATTTGATCAATCCTAGCATATGCGAACTTAGACCCGAATCCTTAATATCAGCCATCGATTGATTAGGTTTACATGGTGGGGTTGGTTTAAGCCCATAGATCGGTTGTGTCATGTTCGTGATCATATAAGTACCCGTTTCCTGACCAGGCTTTTGTCCCGTAGTGAAACATTCAACCGTCAGATTGTACTGGGACAGCATGAAGTTGTATTGTCGATCAAGAATACTGAGAAGCTCCTGATCCTTCACATACTGCCTGCACATCATGAATTGGTCCAACACATTAATCGAACAAGTCAATACCTCATGCACATCAAAAATCTCATGACCTCCATGATTAAAATTCGCTGCTCCTTGCGCTTGAGTCATATTGTTAGTGGGCATCTGCTGATTCATAACGAAGTCTCCTTTGATAGTAAGTTTATTGAGAACTTCGTTAATATGTAGTTATCCAGCAAATTTTATACTTGCACTATTTGGATTCAACTATTTTCCACATTTCGCACGATATCGACGAGTGAGCTGCAAGTTATTTCTTACCGCTAGCAGTCAATAATTGAACAAACTCCTTCATTGTTTCACGGATTGTAATGATGTCTGAACCATAGTATTTGTCTGTCTCGAGAAAATGAACCTTGCCATTTTTCACTGCAGGGAGGTTTTTCCAAATAGCTGATTTTTCCAGCTCCTTAAATTCCGCTTGGTCATCCCCCTCGCTTCGAACAATCACAAACATCGTATCTGCCGCATAATCAGGCAGCTTCTCTAATGAAATTTGGACAGCAGAACCGAATTTATTTTTGGCTATCTCGGCTTCGACCGCTGCAGGGGCACGAAGCTGCAAGCCTGTCCGTGTCATATAACCGCCAAAATTACGGTTTAGATATATACGCAAACGCCCCTTCTCAACGCGAAAGATTGATACCGTCTCATTCCCAACAGCGGCCTTTACTTTCTCACGTGCAAGTTTCGCTTCTTCTTCGTAGCCGGCGATCCATTTCTTTGCCTCATCTGATTTGCCTAACACATCCGCAATCTTAGGAAATAACGAATGGATGGGATCCTGATCGAAGCTCAAGAATATAATGGGTGAGATCTTAGTCAGTTGAGTGACTGCCTCCGGATAGATCTCATTGAATACAGTAGAGACGATAATCAGGTCGGGACCAAGCTGTAAAATTTTTTCCACATTTGGCGGATCCCCGATGTTTTCCACTCCTGCCAGTTCTTTTTGAGTGAAAACAATTTTGAAATCATTAGGTCCTGCACCTATAGGCTTTGCTCCAACCGCTAGTACTTCTGACGAGAAATCTGACACGATAACCTTCTTGGGATTCGTAGGAATCGTGACTTCCCGACCCAGATCATCCTTGAACACTCGGCTCTCCGGTTTTGCATCAGCCTTAGCGGACGCAGATGGAGATACCGAAGCGCTCGGCGTACTTGCATTAGTCCCGCCCGCATTAGGCGTGGGAGTCGCTCCTTTCTCCTCGGACCCGCAAGCTGCAAGGATTAGCAGCAGGGTGAAGACAAGCAGCATGAATATGCTTTTTCTAGATAGTCGCATAGCTTTTTAATACCCCTTCCAAATGATAATGATTCTTATTTTCATTTAGAATTATAGCTTGTTCTTCTTCCTCAATCCATACATGAATATGACTAATTTGATGGATTATTATGCACACTCAGTTTGTGGAGCGAGTCAACAGATGTTCAGCCGCTTCCTCCATTTGCATCATTATGGATTGGGGGTCATAGGCTAACCAACGCTGCATTTCGACGGGATAAACGTTACCTTTGAGTACTGCAGGGTACTCCTTCCATGCTGTTAAGGCTTGAATGCTCTCCCAAACCTGTTCATGCTCCGAACCAGGCTGTATCACAACGAATATATGTTCAGCCGCATAATAAGACAGCTCATCTATGGAAATCACATTGGAATGAAAGTGACGATTGATCGCAAATTGGGTGGTCATTCTCATAGGCGGATTCAACTCCAATGACCGATACAGAGGATAACCCATAATCATATTCCCGTATACTTGTAATAAATTTGCACGTATTCGAAGGATAGCTACCCTCTCTTCACCCAACGTCCCCTTCAATCTCTTCCTTAGTTCGCTCGCACGCAGCTCGTAAGCATTCACCCATTCCAGAGCTTCATGTTCTTTGTTCATATGGGAAGCTATAGATGTTAATTGCTCATAGATCGGGTCCTGCTCCAAATCCACGACGTATACTTCTGCAAGCTCACTTAATGGCTTATCCTTCTCTTTTTCCTTGCGGTCTGTGAAAATGATTTGCGGATGCAGTTGTTCAATCCTGCCATAATCGTAGTATGGACTTTGGAGACAGCTAACCTCCTGAGCATAATCAGCCCAATCCGAATAATAACCGGCTCCACCGTCTATTGCCGCACCCACAGGCTGAAAGCCAAGTGTGCGCAAATGCCCGTAGTAGCTGAGAGCGACAATTCTTTGCTCGGATTGCTTCATATATAAAGATGGTGCAAGTCCCACCTCTTGCTTGAACCGGCGGCTGAAATAATAAGGATCTTCGAATCCGACCAGCTTCGCAATTTGTTTAATTGGAACATCCGTGTTCTGCAGAAGCTGCTTGGCCATGTCCATCCGCAGCTTGGTCAAGTATTCGATTGGACTGAGCCCTCTGTATTTGGTGAACATTCTGGAATAATACTCCGGATTCATCCCCGCTATCTTAGAAAGTGCTCCGCGTGTAACGTTCTCATGCATATGCTGCTCCATAAATACCGCACTGGCTTCGATTCTCTCTCGCGTCGATTCACTATCGGATTCAGCGATTCCGATGATTGTATGCAGGCCGGAGCCAGATTGCGCATGGGGAATATTCATATACATGCCTCCAAAACCGACTTTCACACCGCGCTCAGCTCCAAGCGTTCGTTGTGAAAAATGAGAATTATTATCAACATTTATTATATATCTTCCCGCTGCATTTGATCAATCCGCACTTGAAGCAAACAGCCTTACAGGTCCAAATACGAAGAGCCCCGAACAGGCAACATATCATCATGTCACCTATCCAGAGCTTAAGATTAGTCCTTTTTGTTCATATATCCACCAAAACGCAGCTGCCAGCGCAAAGTGAGAAAAATGTATTTTACACTTGCAAAGCCAAAGTTTCCGTCTCCAAAAGACCTGCCTTCACAATTTCCTGCGCACGATCCGGGAACTGATTATGACCTTCAATAATGACTTCCTCTGGCGAAATGCCGAATAATCCAAGAGATGTTCTGACAACTCTAAGCGCACCTTCTGCTCCATCCATAGGGCCTGTTGAATAAACCCCACCGCGAGCGTTCAGCAAAATTACTCGTTTGTCACCTGCTAAGCCAATAGGACCCTCTGCGGTATATTTGAACGTTTTGCCCGTCTGAGACAAGTAGGACAAATACGTAATAAGCGGAGCCGGTGCTGTAAAGTTCCACAGCGGAAATGCCATTATAACAGTGTCCGCGGCCAAGAATTGATCCAAGTAAACATTGACAAGATCGGCTGTCTTTTGCTCCTCTTGTGTGAGATCCATGCCTTGATTCTGCTTATACAGCGCTGTAATCGCCGTGTTCCCGTAATAAGGAAGCTCTACCTGGTATAGATCCAGCTCTGTAATCTGGTCCTCAGGGTGTGATTGACGATAGGCTTGCAGGAACGTTTCATACATCTGAACACTAACTGCCTGCCCTGCGGGACGATCATTTGCTTTGATAAACAGTACGTTTGCCATTCCTAAATCCCTCCAAATTTTACGGATCCGCAAGGGGATCTGTATATAAAATGATACCAATCCAAGCACAGTTAAACCCAAAAAAAGGCGCTGTACCTAATACTTCGACTTCAACCTGCCAGTTATCATCAACTGCAACTTACACAAGCTCATATTAACCCAAACGAATGCAAATTGCAAGCACTAAGCACTCGATTCCATTATTTATCCAAAACTGCATTAGGACATGAATCTGCAAAAAACTCAACACGCCCTGCTACATCCTCGATTGTGAACTGACGAAGATACTCTATGGTATGCTGCTCGGCCTCAAGCAAGATTTTGTCCAACTGTAAATCCAACAGCTCTCCGACTTCCCCGCAATCCACATTTTCGCAGATCTCCGGCACCTCTGTCTTGACCGCCAAATAAACATCACCCAATGTAATTCGATCCGCGCTTCTCCCCAGTGTATAACCTCCATCACGTCCCTCCTTGGTCTCCACAAGTCCAGCAGCTGCCAAGGACTGCAGCACCCTTCTAAGAAAAGTGGCATGGGAATTAACTTGACTGGCGATAATAGCACTCGATAACAGACATCCGCTGTGACTCAACCATACGAGCGTGTGGACTGCGATCTTAAAACGGGGTGGACCAATTTGGATTCCTCGGTTGGCACTGCTCATTGGGATCGCTCCTTATTTACTGACGTTCATTACACCCATTATACCTGATCGTCTACCGCCCATCAAATAATATGCGTGCAACATTATCCGGCTTTTTCTCGTTTAGTAGACAGCAGCAGTATACTCTATCCTAATTCGAGGTGATTGTTTATGAGAAAATCTTTATTACTTTTTGCAGCATCTGTCATGCTCCTATTCACGCTTAGTCAATCTGTGTGGGCATTCTCTGATATTAGCTCCGAGCCTAATGCCAAGCAGATTACTGCCCTTAAGGAAGCCGGTGTCGTATCCGGAGAAGCGGATGGGATCTTCAATCCACGGGGTAAGCTGACTTACGCTGCAGGAATATCAATGCTTGTAAAAGGTCTGAATCTCAGCCTGGCCAAGTTCCTGTTCATCAAGGCTCCCGAAGCAAGTGATTATTATACCAAAATACCTAACGATGCCTGGTATTCCGATGCATTCGTGATCGCCCAGGTTAATGGTCTCGAGCTACCCAAGGACATCGATCCTAATCAAATTATGACACGTGAGCAGTTCGCATATCACATGTTCCAGGCTGTTGAAGCAAATGGTGAGCATGCCTATATTATGATGTACATTATGATTCATGATGAAGCAGATGTTACACCAGCATACATGGGCAACATCCAGAAGCTGCTCTTGACCAAGATTGGAACGTTGGATAAGGATAATAATTTTCATCCCAAGCAAGAGATAACAAGAGGCGAAGCAGCCGGCTGGCTGCAAGGAGCGATTGAATTCGTCAAGCAAGCTCCCCCTGCTGAGCTGCCTAATCCAACACCTTATCCACTAACCGACCTTAAGCTATCGAGCAAAGCAGTGAACGATCAAGTGAATGAAATTACACTTTCCGCACAGGCGCCTCATCCGGGATATGGAATCCGAATTACATCCATCGAGTTCGACGGAGAGCGGGCCATTGTCCACACCGCTTCAGTTATGCCGGACCCGGATCGAATGTATCCTCAAGTCATTACTGAGGTTAAAGTAGTCACCTATATCAGCAGCGTCTACACGCCAGTTCTTGCAGCGCAATCCTGATTTCTTGTGCCCAGCCCAGGGCTCAATTCAATAACTTGCATCCCTTTCACGGTGCTGTAGTCAGAAGGAGCATATGACAAACGTCATATGCTCCTTCTGACGTTTATGACTGTCCCTCTTCAGCGCAACTGGGTACAATTGAAGTAACATACAAGCCCCCTGACGTGCGGCTAACCCCAAACGTCTCATCTGAGGAGGAACTAACCATGCACAAGGCCAAGGAAATGCAATTAAAGAAAGAAGTTGCTCCTTTCGAGAAGAACGACATCAAATCCAGCGTAAGACAGCTATTCAACACACTATTGCCGCTTGTGTTACTTTGGATGGCTGCTTATTATAGCTTGTCAATCTCCTATTGGCTCACATTACCGATCGCTCTTGTCACTGCAGGCTTCGTAATCCGTACCTTCATTATTTTTCATGATTGCTGTCATCAGTCATTTTTCAGAAGCCGGCTTGCCAATGAAATTGTTGGCACGATAACGGGTGTCATTACTCTCGTTCCTTATCATCAATGGAAAACGACCCATTCCATCCACCATGCCACAAGCAGCAATCTTGAGAAGCGCGGCGTTGGGGATATGTGGATCATGACTGTCAACGAATACGTTGCATCTTCTGTATGGCTTCGACTGGCCTACCGCTTCTACCGCAATCCGCTTGTCATGTTCGGAATCGGACCTTTATATATATTCCTGATAGACTACCGCTTTAATCGCAAAGCCGCAAGGCGTCGTGAAAGAATCAACACATATATTACGAATGCTTCCCTTGTCGGGTTATACGCTTTGCTCTGCTGGATCATCGGTTGGCAAGCATTTCTTCTCGTCCAAGGTACTGTGTTCTTCTTCTCCGGACTGGCCGGCATCTGGTTGTTCTATGTTCAGCATCAATTCGAAGATTCCTACTTCGAGAATGAAGAGGAATGGAGTTATGTGAAGGCAGCCGTTGAAGGAAGCTCCTACTACAAGCTTCCCAAGGTTTTGCAATGGATGACAGGAAATATTGGTTTCCATCACGTACATCACTTGAGCCCAAGAGTGCCAAACTATCATTTGGAAGCCGCTCATAATGCGACTCCACCGCTTCAGATGGCAACAACGATCAATCTGCGTACGAGCTTGAAATCTCTTCGTTTCCGTCTATGGGATGAGCAGAACAAAACGTTTGTCGGTTTCAGGGACATAAAGCATGCCCTTCGTCTTCAGAAACTTCAAAACCAAGTGAAGCCTACTATTAAGCCGATCCTGGATAGTAAATAGCTGCCTTCTTCCCGCCCGTTGTTATATGGTACAATAGGCGGGAAGAGCTAATCAATCGCCAGAGGAGGGAATAACCATTCAGAAATGGTATCAGACGTTTCACAAAAATACAGGGCTGAGTCCTTATGTGTGGGTCGTCTTTTGTATACTTCCTTTTTATTTCATTTCCTCCGGATCTTCATCGGTGCCACAGGTTGTAACTGGCATTTCGATGATTCTTTTGTTTTTTATTTGTTATGTGTTGTCCTTCATTTCTAGAGGCTGGCAAGTATATTTCTGGACGAGTGTGCAAATTGTTATTTCTTTAGCTATGACGGTCGTTTTTGGTTATGTATACTTTTCACTGTTTCTTGCCTTTTTTATCGGTAATATTCGGAGTCGGGGAGGCTTCTTCACCTTATATACCATATTGTTGGTGAGCTCCATCGCAACGATCAACTATGGTTTTGTTACGAAGAACACCTTGCTTATCACTCAGTTCCCTTTCGTGTTGATCAGCTTGATCGCGGTCATCCTGCTTCCCATCAACACCTATAACCGGAACAAGCGGGAACAGCTGCAGGTTCAATTAGAGGATGCGAACAAGCGAATATCAGATCTGGTTAAGCTTGAGGAACGTCAGAGGATTGCCCGTGATCTCCATGACACACTTGGACAGAAGCTATCGCTTATCGGTCTGAAGAGCGATTTGGCAGGCAAGCTTATGCGGAAGAATCCTGAGCAGGCGCAAGAAGAGCTCAATGATGTTCGTCAGACCGCAAGAAGCGCACTTAAAGAGGTGCGTGAGATGGTGACGAGTATGCGTGGTATGCGAGTCGAAGATGAGCTGTTCCGCGTTCAGCAAATTCTGAAGGCTGCCCAAATCGAGTTTCATTTGGAAGGTGAGCCTAAGCAAATGGATATATCTCTGCTGAACGAAAATGTAATAGGCATGTGCTTGAAGGAAGCTGTCACGAATATTGTCAAACATAGCAATGCAACAAGTTGTTCCTTGGAAATACAGACTACTCGCTCCGATCTCGTAGTCACTGTGAAGGACAATGGAGTCGGGATGAATAAGCCTAACGGATATGCCAGAGGAAATGGACTTCGCGGCATGAAGGAGCGGCTGGAGTTTGTGAATGGAACTCTCGACATTAAGTCTGAAGGTGGTACGACCATTATCATGAAGGTCCCGAATGTCGTCAAACAACCTTTGGAGGAGGCCAAATTATGATTCGAATCGTTATTGCCGAAGATCAGCGGATGCTTCTAGGTGCCTTAGCTTCCCTGCTCAATCTGGAGCCTGATATGGAGATTGTCGGAACAGCCAACAATGGCGAGGAAGCCTTAACACTCGTTCATCGGCATAAGCCAGACATTTGCTTGATGGATATTGAAATGCCGATCAAAAGTGGACTCGATGCGGCAGAGGAGCTAAAAATTAACGGGGATTGCAAGGTAATCATCCTAACCACCTTCGCGAGAACCGGATATTTTGAACGGGCACTAAAAGGCGGTGTTCGCGGGTATCTGTTAAAGGACAGCCCCATCGAGGAGCTGGCCGACTCCATTCGCAGTGTCATGCTGGGCCGCCGTATATTCGCCGCTGAATTGGTTGATGAAGCCTATGGCGGCGGCGAAGAGAACCCTCTAACCGAGCGGGAGAAGGAAGTTCTTGGCTTGATCGCGGATGGTAAGAACACGAAGGAAATTGCCGGAGAACTCTATCTCACAACCGGAACCGTGCGTAACTACATTTCTGTCATTCTGGATAAGCTGAATGTGAGCAACCGGATTGAAGCTATTATGCGCTTTAAGGAAAAGGGATGGTTCAAATAAAATGTCAATAAAGCGCCTTATCGATCGGGAACGTCAACCCGCTCCATGCCTTTTTTGCCGTCCAATCCGCTTCTCCCTGCCAGAAGGGATCCTCGGCTGATAACCCGAGCGGTAAAAATACGGCCGCACACAGGTATAAGCTGCCAGTGGATATATAGGCCTCGCCTATTTCCGGTTGATGACCGCAGAACCCGATCGTTAACCAACCGTTCTCGTCGTAAGTACCCGGTGCTTCCATTACCCGTCGTATGACAGCCGTCAAAGCACAGCGGACTTGAGCCGGCTGCAACGCAGCATCCAACTGATGCTGCAACGCCATCTGACTGAGCAGTTGGAACGCTCCGAACCGATAAGCCAGTGAACGCCCAACCGCTGGGAAGGTGCCCTCGGGCGAGATTAGTCGTTCCTGCTGAACAGCATGGCGCTGAGCGCGCTTGACTACGTTGTCCCTCATATCCGCCCAGTGGGCATCCTCATGACCAAGCGTCTGCACAATATCAACGAGCATAGGCTGAATGACGAAGCTGTTGTAATAATCAGCATGAAAATCTGGACCATCACCGTAAATGCCGTCCCCCTTATACCACAGCTCATGCTGTCTAAGCGCATAATCCACCCGCATCCTATCCCAGTCCGCACCTGCCCGATACAATGCTGTTTCGATCATAGCCGCGAACAAAAGCCAGTTGTTATAGAAAGGCTTGCGTGTCCTTGTCGCTTTCAAGGCATGAATGACATTGGCTTGAACTCGTGCTTCAAGCTTGTTCCACAGCTCTTGTGGCGCGCGAATAAGAGCATGTGCCAGGAAAGCGGCATCGACAATAGGCTGCGAGCCTTCTGAGAAGTTCATGAAATCGGCAGAGTCAGGATCCGTTCCTGCATCAATCGCTTCACGAGCAAGCTTGGCATATCGCTCACGAAGTACGCCCTCCTCTCCTTCTCTTCCGCCTGTTTCCAACCATGGCGCCATCCCTGTCAATAACCTTCCAAGCGCCTCCAAATGGGTATACAAATGTCGGTCCTCTGTCTTGCGCTCAATTGGCATCGATTGCTTAAGAGTGCGTTGAGACAGATGAACCAATACAGGTTCTGCAATTGTACTCATGTTCTCGATCCAGAACAGACGATCTTCATTAGCTTGCGGCATTCCAACCCCTCCTATAATTATGCAATAATGGTCCGATTTCTACCTTCAGCCTTAGCCTTGTACAATGCTTGATCTGCCAGATGAAACAGGGTCTCGATTGAGTCTGAGTGTGAAGGATAACTAGCAATGCCCAACGAGATCGTTACCGATTTGCCAAAAGAATGAATACTGGCTTCTACAGCTCTGCGGATACGCTCTGCTACAATAAAAGCATCAACTGCGGAGGTGAGACCAAGCAGGATGACGAACTCCTCTCCTCCGTAACGACAGCACACATCCCCTGGACGAACAGACACCGTGAAGATCTCTGCAAGCCGCTTTAATACTTCATCCCCAATCTGATGGCCATAGGTGTCGTTAATAGCTTTGAATTTATCAATATCCAGTATGACCAGAGAGAAAGGCTTCAACTCTGCCGTCCATTGATTCATAATCACTTCTAATGTTCTTCGGTTCGTCAAACCTGTTAGCGGATCAGTGGTAGCCTCGCGTGTCAATTGATCAGTCTGTTTGTTCATTAAGGTTAACGCCATCGCAATCGTTTTGGTGAGCAAGTCGGCTTCCCGATTCCAGTGATTCCTTGCTTCCGGTGGGTTGACCCTTTGCCTGCCCATCTTGCTTACAAGCTTGGCCAGTGCAACGAAAGGACTGGCTAATCTGCGTGCAAGCCAAATGACTGCCAACAGCAGCAAAATCGTGGGCGGCAATGTATATAGAAGAATAGTGCGAATATGTTCGATCAGTTGAGTTTTTACCACGCTTATCGGTGACACGACAGCAATTCCCCAGCCGTTCTCCGGAACGCTTGAATAACCTGCTAATAATGAAATTCCCCTTAAATTGATCACTTGCTCATATCCGTTCAAGCCGCGAACCAGCTTTTGGACCACTTTATTTTCGTTAACATCTTCTCCTAATCGAGTTTTATCAGGA
>JARBUQ010000057.1 GCA_029239545.1 Paenibacillus sp. | reverse complement strand
ATGTATTTTCTCCAAAGCACCTGTCAGCTCTCGTAATTGCGGGATTTTATAGGAGTTGGAGTAGCCGTTTGCTTTATCATTAGGCGCCCACATTTGTCTGTCTGCAAAATAGTCGTACGGGGCCAAGCCTTTTTCCTGAGGTACGTATTGAATAACTCCATTGCTAACGATATATCCTGTGCCGCTCTTCCCGCGGAACCAATCAAAGTCTTTATTGTCAGCATTTCGTTGTTCAAAAGGGTAAAAGTGACGGCCAAAATCGGTCATCTCCAATACCCGTTTCAGCTTGTCGGGTTCATTGGCTAGCTTGGCGTTCAGTGCTATAATTCCCATGTAGCCTCTTCCCGAGGTAAAGCCTTTGGAGCCATCCGGCGCTAGGAAGGGCTGTAGCGGAACAATCTTGGCATGTGGGCTTATTTCAAGCAGATTCTGCATATAAGTTTCACTCATACCGCTGGCCGCCCCGATAAAAATCCCAGCTCGTCCCGAATAAAACTCCTTATTCGTCTGCGTCCAGTTGAAGAAGGCGAAATCCTTCGTTAACGCATTCTGCTTATAGAGGTCTGTTAACCAGCTAACCAGCTGCTTGCGTCCCTCTCCTATATATCCATTTATATATTGCCCTTGGTCATTTTTATGATAAAATGCCGTATCCCAATAAGCACCCATCGCAAATGCGGGATTAATGGCCTGTCCGATTGCGATCCCGTAGGTGTCATGTTTCCCGTTGCCGTCCGGATCCTGATTAGTAAAAGCAAGCGCGACTTTCTTCAGCTCCTCATAGCTGGTAGGTATAGGAAGCCCCAGCTTATCGAGCCAATCCTTGCGAATGACTGGGGTAAGCGAGTAATTCATCGGGTAATATCGCGGGATGGCATAAGTATGGCCGTTTACTTTGAGGGCACTCCACATATTGCTGGGAACGGCTTTTAAAGTAGCGTACTTGTCAATGAATTCATCTATAGGTAAAAAGGCGCCTTGTTTGGCCCACTTATAAAAGCTTGAATCCGCATCCTGCAGAGCAATGATGTCTGGAAGATTGCCAGATGCAATAGTCGCGCTTAATTTTTGCAAATACTCGGAGTGGACTACGAGATTGGGTCTATAGTCGACATTGAATTTCTCATTAATCAGCTTTAAACCAACCCCATCCATAGGGGGAATATTGCCGAATATGTACCCAATCGAAGAAATCAAGTATTTCTTCTCTCTCCCGATCTCGGCTTTTGCTTCTTCTTTCGGCTCCGCAGGCGTATTTGACGAACAAGCGATAAGGCTTGCACATAGCAGAAAGCTTAATACTCCCATCAACCACTTCGGTTTTTTCACTATCGCTGCCCCTCTCATGAGTTGTGGACTGTTGGAACTGTAAGACTTTCCATCGATGATCCCCCTCATCATAGCATGAAGCTATAACTGAATCGAGCTGCTGTATTTAAACAAGTAGGACCGCTTGCATTCTTGCCTCATTTGTAAATCGCGAAAAGGGCCAAAATTAATTAGCCCTTTCCGCTTGGCCAGGTGGCCTGGTCTATTTACTTCCATACCAGATCTTTATATCCGCGCTCTTTGATGCCATCGTTCACTTCCTTGATGATTTGCGTTCCACCACGTTTCAGGTACTCCTGTACCAGGGCATCCCAGTCGGAGATTGGACGTTGGCCGGCGATCATTTTGGTTTGCTCGTTCAACATAAAGGTGAGCAGCTCAGCGCCCTTCGTAGTTTCTGTCTCAGAAATAATTCCATAGTTCGGTGGGTAGTAGTGCTTCATTTGACCGTTCAACGCCATTAAGTCTTTGGTTAATTGAATCAGCTTCGGCTCTGTATAGGCATTTTCGAATTCCGGATTCGTCCCGGTCGTGATCCAGTTCGTTTGATCCTGGAAGTAAACGGAGGGATCCAGACCATCCTGAGGTTTCAACATGACACGCTTGCCGTTTTCGACTTTATACCCGGTGCCTTCTCCACCATAGAAGAAATCATGATCTTTGTTTGCTGCGTTTTGCTGAGTGGCTGGATAAAACTTTCTTGAGAATTCAAACATCTCAAGCACCTTGTCCAACTTATCCGTTTCTTTAGACAGCTTAGCGTTTAATGCGTTGAAACGTGCATAACCCGTCCCGGAAGTGAAACCCTGATGACCATCCGGCTGCTTGAACGGAGCCATCACAGCGAATTGTGCACCAGGGTTCAATGCCAGCAGACTTTCCATGTACGGCTGTGACATCCCGCGCGGGGCTACAAGGAACACGCCAGCTTTCCCGGAGTAAAACTCTTTATTCGTATCCGCCCAATTCAATACCGCAAAATCAGGTGTGATCGCTTTTTCCTTATTCAAATCAGCGAAAAATTGAACGAGCTCCTTACGCCCTTCGGACATAATGCCTGGGATGAAGTTGCCGTCCTTATCCTTGTGATACCAAGTTCCGGACTGCCAATATGGTCCCATTGCAAAGTCGGGGTTAATGTTCTGACCCATTGCAAGACCATAGGTGTCCTGCTTGCCATTCTTGTCAGGATCATTCTTAGTGAATGCAATTGCGACCTGTTTTAGCTCCTCATAGCTAGTAGGTACCTTAAGTCCAAGGTTATCAAGCCAATCCTTGCGGATAATAAAGGAGTTGCCTTCAGTTGGCGCCCAAGAAGGAATGCCGTATATTTTCCCGTTTACCTTGAACTGGTCCCATACTTCTTTTGGCACAGCTTTTAAGGAAGGATATTTATTGATGATAGCATCATCGATTGGAAGGAACGCTCCTTGCTTCGCCCATTTTTGGAATAAGGTCAGGTCATTGGGACGAAAACCAATCATGTCCGGCGCATCGCCTCCAGCCACTACGGCAGTAAGCTTCTCTACAAAATTTTCCTGAGGGACCTTCTCAACCTTGTAATCCACATTAAATTTTTCATTGAGCGCTTTTTGGCCTGGCCCGTTCACAGGAGCCGGATTGCCGTATACGTATGTGATACCGCTTATCACGTGTTTTTTATCGTTTTTGACTGCCGGGGATTGAGTTGGAGCAGCACTGCTCCCGCTTCCTGTTTCCTTCGGATCTTTGCTGTCTCCTGAGCTGCATGCAGCCAGCACCATGGATGTAGCCATCGTTAAAACGATCAGTTTTTTCCCTTTCATAGTGACACCCTCCATAAAGTTCATTGTTGTGCATCGTTTGTTGCCAATAACATCCTTGCCTTGCCATTGGAGTAATCCAGACTACCCTTTGACCGAACCGAGCATCACCCCCTTAGCAAAATGTTTTTGCAGGAATGGATAAACGATCAGAATCGGAAGTGTAGCCAGCAGAATCGCTGCCATTTGAATGGTAATAGGCGGAGGAGGATTTTCCATCATTAGCATCACTTCCTGGCCCAGTGCAGCTGTAGGCTCGTTGACAATTACGATTTGCCTGAGAATAACCTGGATGGGCCATTTCGAGGAATCGTTTAAATAGAGAATGCCGGCAAAGTAGGTGTTCCAGTGGTTCACCGCGTAAAACAATCCGAATGCAGCAAGTGAAGGCTTGGATAACGGAAGAATGATCGACCAGAACGTTCTCATTTCATTAGCGCCATCGATTAAAGCGGCTTCATTCAGTTCGTTCGGGATGCTTAAGAAAAATTGTCTGATGACAATCAGGTTGAAGGAGCTGATTGCCGTGGGTATGATGAGTGCCCATAGGGAGTTAATCAGTCCTGTTTCTTTTACGATCAAATAAGTCGGAATCATCCCGGCTGAGAACAAGATCGTAAATACCACCATCAGCATGATAACGCGCTGACCCAACACGTTGCGGGTGAGTCCGTATGCTAAGGTAGCCGTAAAAAACAGATTAACAAGTGTTCCGACGATCGTTACGTATGCCGTTACACCGAGTGATCGCGTGAAGCTTTTGGATGCAAGTATCGTTCGATAGGCGTCACTGACCCACTCGCGCGGCCACATAATCAGATCCCTCTCCAGCACATCTCTAAGGGAGGAGAAGGAAACCGCAAAGATGTGCAGGAATGGAAACAGCATGGTGACAGCAATGATTACCAGTAGTACCATGTTTATAAAATCGGTGATTCGATCGGAAAGCGTTTGTTTGATCATTTTTGAAGTCACACCTTTTTCCCTAATATAAACCGTCTTCGCCAAAGCGTTTGGCGACCCGGTTCGCGATCACAACCAGTACAAGTCCTACCAATCCTTTGAACATGCCAACAGCCGTTGCAAAGCTTACGTCTCCCTGTTGAATGCCTTTGTAGTACACGTAAGTATCCAGCACGTTTCCTGTTTCCATAGTAAATGGATTCAGCATGAGAAAGATTTGTTCGAAACCTGTATCCATGACATTGCCGAGACGCAGAATGAACAAAATAATAATTACACTGCGAATGGCGGGCAGCGTCACATGCCATAGCAAACGCCAACGACCCGCTCCGTCGATTCTAGCGGCTTCATAGAGTGAAGGATTAACACCTGCGAGTGCAGCGAGGAAGATGATTGTGCTCCAGCCCGATTCCTTCCATATAACCTGTAAAATAATAATTGGCTTGAACAGAGCGGGATCTGTTAGAAAAGGGATGGCGCTCACGCCTAAGTAATCTACTAGGAACTTGTTGACTAAGCCTTCACCGCGTAAAAAGACGATGAAAATACCGGCCACAACGACCCATGACAAAAAGTGGGGCAAGTAGACCATAGACTGTATAACACGTTTGAAAAATTCGTTTTTTACTTCGTTAAGCATGAGAGCCAATACGATGGAGATCGGAAAGGCCATACCGATTTGCAGAAAAGAAATCTGAAGCGTGTTCCATATGACCTTGATAACCTCTGCGTCTTCAAAAATTCTCAAGAAATATTTGAACCCAACCCATTCGTTAGTCCAAATGCTCTCGTTAAACGGGTTGAAATCCTGAAACGCGATAATTAAACCAGCCATCGGAACATAGCGATAAATAATGTAATACAACACGCCAGGCAGCATCAAAAGATAAATGAAGCGCTCTCGCCACATCCTGCGTTTTAATCGATCCCATCGTCCGGGAGCCAATTTGATTCCTTGTGTCTGAACATGAACCTCTTTCATTGCAGGCAGTTGCCCCCCTAGTCATTCTGAATATTGTGCAGATGTCGATCCAGGAACTGATACGCCATATCGCGGACATCGCTTGGGAAATCGTGAGAGCCATTCGTTAACACGTAACGGAAGGAAGACTCCGCTCCGTGAAATTGATACAGCCGATACAAATCTTCCATTCCCTCGGAGATAGATCGCCAATTAGGGAAGATGCTGTCCTGCTGTCCGCTGTAATAAAATGCGGGTATCGGTGCAGCCAAAGCCGAAATCTCATGAAATTCAAAGGGGACTTCTCCCTTATTCAAATCCTCCGACAAGCGTGGAATATGCGAAAACCAGTCCCGCTGGCCCCATCTGTCCGGTGTCGGATCTCCCATAAACGTACAAAAGCCGCAGCTGGACACGTATGCCCCGATACGCGAGTCGAGACCCGCCAGGAAAAAGCTGTTATAGCCGCCGAGCGAATGGCCGATGGCCCCAATTCTTGAAGCATCCACTTGCGCAAGCGAACATAGAAGATCGACTCCATACAGATGGTCGACCAGCATTTTGCCGACTGCAGTCCAAGCTGGATTGCGCTCATAAAAATGAGCCGTTTGGTAAGCTTGAGTCGTAATCCGTTCTCCAGCCGTAATCGTATCGGGAGCCAGAACGACATAACCGCGCCGAACAAGCTCCAGGCCGTAACGGCGATTCTCGCGCCCTTCCGGTGTCGCTATATCTTCTTTGCCGGATGGCGAAGTCGGATGCAGAGCCATAATGGCAGGAAGTCGGCGATCGGGTTGAGCATTCAGCTTTTCTTCGTTCGGGATCAGCAGGAGTGCAGTCACTTCATCTGTATTGGCCGATTGGTAGCGAATGTGAAGACGGGTGTGATCCGCAAGCACCGTTGTTGTAATCACCTCGTATGAAGGAGCCGTCCGCTCCGGTAGTTCACCCAAATAATCCAGCCAAGTGCGTTTAATGGATTCTCGTTTGACAAGCCATTGTTCTGCTGAATGGATGTCTTTCAGAAGAAGCGGAATTCCGTTCTGGTTCAAGTCTTGCAGCAAGTACGCCATAGCTCCTCCTCATTTTCCTGCAGTTATGTCGAAGCTGTGCAACCGTTTGCCCGAAGCGAAGTAGAGACGACCGTCCAACAGAGCAAGGCCAGCGGTAATGTTGGTTGCAAGTGTGCTTAACTGTATGAGCTCGAAAGAATCGGTATCAATCCGGAAAATAGAGCGGCTGCGAACCCCATAGATCCGGCTGGCATCGTCTTTTACAAGACCATTGCGTACAATCCTGCCGAGTGCCCCGATCTCCCGGGTGTGAATAACAGCTCGTGTCTGCGGATCATATACGAAATACATTTCAGCCGTAAATGCGTGAACGAGACCGTTATGATCGATTTCCATCAGAGCAATTTCTGTTGTTCCCGGAATCGGAACTTCACTGTAGATGACTTGTCTCGTACGCCAATCCAATCGGTACAGCCTAGCTTCAGCTTCTTTCGGCTTTCCCCCGCCTGGTGCTTCCACACTTGTACCGCAGAGTATATCCCCGTTTGCTAGCGGGACAAGGCACATCGTGCTGTGATAGCGAACAAGCTGATCGTTAGTCAGCAGCCAGTCTTCTCCGCTCTCGACATTAAGAATGTACAGACCTCCGCCGACCGTACCATAACCGCCATATCCTCCAAAAATAACATGCACCCCGTCCGGATGGGCCAGTGCGCAGCGCGGGCGATGTATCTCTTCGCAAGATGAAATCTGCTTCGGATTTCGCTCCTCAGTCCATTCGATTTGAAAAGGACGGCTCGTATCGATCCTATGAACATGTCCTCCGGCGTAGGCGGCACCAACGAGGAGACTTCCTTGAACCGCATAGGCGCAAATGTTGCCGCCGCCGCCATTCTCAATCATTTTTCCACCATAATTTTCAACAAGATTGGTATGTGGATCATAACGGTAAAAATGAAGAGGGTGGTTGGAAGTTCCGTACACATAACCGTCTGGTCCAGCTGCTAATGGCGACAGGTCAGCTCCGTCTGTTTCATAGGAAAGGCTGATCGTAAATGTTTGCCCGGACGATTCGTCTTGCAAGATGACTTGCTTCTCCGACAAGCTTTGCTCAAGCAGAATCCATGGATAAGGAAATGATCGGTGAACAGCTCCGAACCCTGCTCCTGAATAGGACGATCTAGAAACTTCATCTGCGTGCACAGGAATTTTCTTTCCTTGCTCTAGCAGGAACCACTGCTGGGCCGAAATTTCAGATTCTACATCAAGGACCCCATAAACATGACCGTCCTCTCCGAGATGCACCTTCCCTCTACCTTTTACCCGCCCGCTTTCAGGGAATAGAGACTGAGCTTGTGATAACTGTAGATCAAATGCGGCAATCGTTATCCTCTCGGTTCCAATTCCGGCATATAACCAGCCATATTGATCTATTGCAAGGTTGAAGGGGTATTTCTCCTCAGGATCAAGTTTGCCTATGACCTTCAACGTTTTGGTGCCTGGGTCGTATTTCATAAGTCGGCATAGCGGGTAAGAGGCGCAATAGATCTTCCCATCCCGATCTTCAGTAAAGCTGAACCCGATAATCTCACCTGGCAGCCCTGGCTTGGCATAGTCAACGAATGCCCCGGCAAATGGATCCAATACCATGAACATATATCCGGCTCCCGTGTAAAACATCCCATTCTCACTGCTGTAAGAAGCAAACGGATAATCGACATATTGCTCGGGAAAAGCTACTTGCCGGCAGCTTCGGTCATTTGGATTAACAATGACAACATATCCTCTCGCTGCGATAACAAGCCGACAATCCCCGCTTTCATTCTTACATATGGCAGCAGTGCGACCTTCGTTGGCTGGTACGGGGACACCATGATCCACAACAGTGGAATGCGTTTGCGAACGGTTCACTTCATAGATTCCTCTCTGATTGTTAATGCGACATGCTCTGTCGCTCCTTTGCTGGTTTCTATAATCTCGGCTTGCTTATTAATCTACGACTTACTCCATACAGGGGCAATGCTCACTTATTGAGGGTCTTACTACAAAAGATACAAATCGGTAAATAAAGAAAAAAGCCCGCCAGACTGCTGTCTGGTGGGCTACATACGATTCTGCTTTCGATATTGACCGGGAGGGACCCCGACCATCTGTTTAAAAATACGCGATAAATTTTGAACGGTGGCGTAGCGCAATTTCTCGGAAATTTCCTTCAGCTCCATATCGGTATGAACAAGCCATTCCTTGGCTTTCTCGATGCGAAGGTGAATGAGATAATCGCTAAAGTTGCGCCCCGTCTCTTCCTTGAACGCTTTGCTCAATTGATAGTGTGGTACGTTCAAGTGATCAGCTGTTTGCTGCAAGGACAGATCGGTTAAATAGTGCTCCTTCGTATAAAGCAAAGCCTGCTGGACCAGTCTCTTCTGCTTGTCCATTCCCTGCATGTACCCGATGATGGAGGGGAAGACGGATTCAATCAGCCAGTCGGTAATATGCCCCAGCGTATCCATTCCGTACAATCGCTTGTAGGGATCTTCATCGAATAAATGGAGGGTCTCCCCTCCAGAGTCTACGATTAAGAACTCCAGCTCCCCGATCAAATAAGCGAATAAACCTAATACAGTCTCTGAACTTTGAATATACTGCGGCAGTGACTTGACCAGTTCTTTCAAAACGGTTTCTGCTTCTTCCTGATTGCCGTTGACCAAACTGGATACAATTTGCTTCTGCCAACGAACAAGCGTCATTCTGGATTGCTGCACGGAGGGCTTAATATCATCCTGTGTGATCAATCGGTCATCTCCCAGCAGCAGCCGGTATCCCAACAGCTCGGAGGCTTCCCTATAGGCGATCGGAATTCCTGTCAATCCTTGCCGTTTTAAGCTCAAGGAGACGGTAACGGTAAACGTAAAATATTGCCGCACTCTTACCAATATTTCACCAGCTGCGTTGAGCAGATCGGGTTCGAGTGTGGAAAGATTAGAGTCTGTAACAATTGCGATTTGACCGAGTGTACTGGTGACGGTGACTATGGGCAGTTTTTCTTCGACAATTTCTTCCACCATCTTGCGAAGAGCATACATAAGCAGTGAGCGGTCTTTCTCGTCATATTGCTTCTGAAACAAATAATACCCATCCATATCGGCTAACAACACGCAAACGTATGGACTTTGCAGTGTAATATGATGCTCCGCCGACTTTTGAATAATCTCACTGTTGGACAATTCTCCTCTCATAAGCTGGAGAGAGAACGAGTCCTTGATGTAAGGAAGCTGCTCGCCTAATTTGGAACGAAGCTGTTCATTTGTAAACACCATTTTTTGTATAAAGGAATCGATCGCTTCCAACCCGTCTGCTTCCTTACCGTCGGATATTTTGCCAAGCAGTCTTCGAACCGGATTATACAACCGATTGGATCCAAACATGGCAACGAATAGCCATAGTAAAATAATGATGCTGACAATCGCCCACGTAGTATTACGGATAAAGTAGGCTTGCTGCGCTAATTGAGAGGATGGGACCAGAGCGATGTATGTCCATTCATTGTAATCGGATTTTTGGACGGAAATGCTGTAATTGACATTGTTCACTTTCAGTGATTGCAGTCTGTTTTCGGATTCGTTCCAAATCTGATAAAGCTGCGAAGTCGTCGCCAATTTTTCTCCGATATCCGTAGATTCCTGACCAGCAATGATCACCCCTTGTTCGTTCAAAATAAATAACTTGCGGTCATTTCCTAATTGAACTTGATTCAATAAAGAAGTAAATCGAGACGAATCCAAGTGTAATACAATAATCCCATCCGCTACTTCATCGAACAAGATCGGAACAGGACGCAGCAATAGAAACTCATGCTGGTTCGGAAATGTATCCGGAGGAATAAACACCGTTGAATTATAGCGAATTTGTATAAGCTTGATAGCATCCTTATATGGGAATTCGGCAGAATCGATCAATCCATAACGCGTAGAATATACCTTATCATAATGGCTGAATAGAAGAGAGGCGTCGTAATAAAAATCGGAAAGACTTCTTTGGGTTTGAAGCGCATTGATCATGTCCGTTGTTTCGTTGAAGTTCTGAACCGAGGGGCCCATTTCAACTGATTTCACAACAGACAGATGAGTTGCAATCTGAACAGAAGCTTTATCGAGTGAATTCAGAATATAATCGACCTGCTGCTGAACCTGTTTCAGAATAATTTGATGATTGTTGTTAACTTCATTTTGAACTGTACGAGATGAAATCCACGAGGAAATAGTGCCCAGAATAAGGACAGGGACAATGCTGATAAGCAGTGAGTAATAGAATAGCTTTTTTTTGAAGCTCGTATTTCGGAAAAATCGGCTCACGTTCATCAGGTCCTCCTACATTCCTATCAGACAGAATCATCCGGTTATACGCTTCATTGTAGTAGAGTTGCGCATATTCGTGCAAGAGTCCGTATTATTTTGTCAGGGAGGCCGGCTTAATCTACCTGCAGTACGGCCTTTACATGATCTTCATTAGAGCATGACATTCCCATAACAAATCTAACGTATCATGATGAATGCGAAGGAACAATGTTTCGTTCGAATTTCAAAAAGCAACAATAATATTACAGAAAGACGTAGTAAAGCTTGATCTTATTTGTGATATCTACTATATGGAAAAATGGGGGAGTATGTTGGAGCAAGTAAAAACACAAGCACTAGCACAAGCAAGAGAAGCAGATTATCCTGCTCTCAGCAAGAAAAGAAGCCCTGTGATGAGGGTGTTCCGAAAACATTGGCAGCTATACTTATTAATTTTTCCTGTAATCCTATACTTTATTATTTTTCATTATTGGCCCATGTATGGGGTTCAAATAGCTTTCAAGGATTTTATCGCCACTAAAGGAATTTGGGGAAGTCCATGGGTCGGATTCAAGCATTTCGAACGTTTCTTCGACAGTTATTTTTTTTGGCGATTGATGAAAAATACGCTGGGCATCAGCTTATATGAGCTCGCGGTAGGATTTCCGATCCCGATTGCACTGGCGCTTATGATCAATGAGATTAGGCAGAAAACCTTTCGGAGATTCGTTCAGACCATTACTTATGCTCCTCATTTCTTGTCTACTGTCGTCGTGGTAGGCATGCTTATGATGTTCCTGTCCCCTAACAGCGGATTAGTTAATATGGCCATTCAGGCTTTAGGGGGAGAGCCCATCTTCTTCATGACAGAGCCGGGATGGTTCAAGTCGATCTACGTCCTCTCGGGTGTATGGCAGCAGATGGGGTGGAGCTCTATTATATATTTGGCCGCTCTAGCCGGGATCGATCCCCAACTGCATGAAGCAGCCCGAGTGGATGGAGCTTCCAGGCTTCAGCGAATCTGGCATGTGAACTTGCCTGGGATTCGATCGACAATCGTCATTCTGCTTATCCTTAATTTCGGATCGTTGATGGGTGTTGGCTTTGAGAAGGTGTTCCTGATGCAGAACTCACTGAACCTGGAGGGCTCTGACGTCATTTCTACCTATGTGTATCGGAGCGGGATCTTAGGAGCCCAATACAGCTTTTCTGCCGCAGTGGGGCTGTTCAATTCTATAATCAACTTCATTCTGCTAATAACAGTTAACCGCATCGCTAGAAAAGTTAATCAGGTCAGCCTTTGGTAAAGGGATTTCCTTAGATCAAGGTTAGAAGGAGGTACATCAATGGAAACCCGAAGTTACGGGGACAAATGGTTCGATGCCATCAATGTTGCACTGCTGGTCCTTGTATCCCTTATCGTGCTTTATCCGCTTGTATACGTCCTGAGCGCATCCATTAGCGATCCTGCTGCTGTTCTGAACGGGGACATGTGGCTGCTGCCCATAGAAATTACATTCACGGGTTACACCAAAGTATTGGAAAATAAAGAGCTGCTGAATAGCTATGGCAATACGATTTTCTATACCGTTCTGGGAACCGCTATTAACCTGGTCATGACGGTTATGGCAGCCTACCCGTTATCCAAGCGTGATTTGAGCGGACGCAACCTGATGATGGCGATCATGGTGTTTACGATGTTTTTCAGCGGCGGATTAATCCCCACCTATATGGTAGTCAAGGAGCTTGGAATGACGAATACGTTCTGGGCGCTGGTTATTCCGAATGCGGTATCCGTCTACAACATTATTATTATGCGAACGTTCTTCCAGTCGAGCATCCCGAATGAAATACAGGAAGCGGCCTCGATCGATGGCTGCTCCGACATGCGTATTTTGTGGAAGATTGTGCTGCCGTTATCGATGCCGATATTGGCGGTAATGACTTTATTTTATAGCGTGGGGCATTGGAATGCGTATTTTAACGCCCTGATCTATTTGAATCGTCGTGAAGATTATCCGCTGCAGCTGATTTTGCGGGAAATTCTAATCCAGGGGCAGATGGAAGAGATGGTTAACGCAGGAGACAGCTCTCATGCCAAGACGCTCCTGGATCAAGAGGCGGTCAAGTATGCGGTCGTCGTAGTGGCCAACCTGCCTATTCTGATGCTGTATCCTTTTTTACAAAAGTATTTTGTTAAAGGCGTCATGATTGGAGCTATTAAGGGATAACCTCTCTTTTGGCATAGATTGCTTTGGAGAAAGAAAACAACAGGAGGAATCAGACATGAAGTTAAAAAAATGGACCGCACTTACAGTCTCGTCTGTCATTACGGCTAGCTTGTTGGCTGGCTGTGGAGCAGCAAAGGAAACGGATGGGGGTTCCAGCGC
>JARBUQ010000530.1 GCA_029239545.1 Paenibacillus sp. | reverse complement strand
GCGCATGACCGACTTCGAGGTAATCGTCTTGCCACTGCCGGATTCACCGACCAGACAGACGGTTTCGCCGGGTTGAATATTAAGAGTTACATCTGTAATGGCTGTCAGAACACCTTTCTTGGTCGCGAACTGAACGGTTAAATGTTGAATTTCCAGCAGCTTGTTCAAGCTTTCACCTCCTAACTTATCTATGTCCTGCTCTTCTTGGGATCCATGTAGTCACGCAGTTTATCCCCCATCAGATTGACGGAAAGTACGAATAATGTTATAGCCAGCCCAGGAAAAGTAGACATCCACCAGGCAACGGTCAAATATCCTCGGCCTTGTGAGAGCAGGGTGCCCCAGTCTGGTATTTCCTTGAGTACGCCTAACCCCAGGAAGCTGAGCCCGGAGCCTACCAGAATTGAAGTACCCAGACCAATTGCAGCCATGACTAACAAGGGAGACCACGCATTGGGCAGCACATGATGAAAGAAAATCTGCAGGTTTTTAGTTCCTATAGAGCGTGCCGCTGTAATAAAGGGCCTTCCTTTTATGCTTATGATTTGCCCCCGTATAACTCTTGCATAACCCGGAACTGCTGCAAAAGCTACGGCAAGCACAATATTAATCAGACTCGGTCCCAGTGCAGCTGCAATCGCGAGAGCGAATAATATACCCGGGATGGTCATCAGGATATCGATAATTCTCATAATGACGATATCCACCACTCCGCCCAAATACCCGGCGACAGCACCTATCAGCCCGCCTATGATGCCACCGACCAATACGGAGGCTACCCCGATGAACAAGGAATCACGGCTTCCATGAACAACCACGCTGAATACATCCCTCCCAAAATAATCGGTACCGAATAAATGACTGGCGCTTGGAGGCTTCAGGATATCGGACGTGAGCATCTCGGTTGGGGAATAGGGCGCAATCCACTGAGGAACGACCGAGCAGAGGATGATGAACAGCACCACTAGCGCTGCAGCGAACACGAGCAGATCGGAGGCGGAGAATTTGCCCGGGATCTTAGCCTGGGCCGCACGAGTTTTATTTTCCCGCCATACCGTTTTGACCAGAACTGCTTCCTTCATATAACTCCTCCTCAACCTTTTGCGCAGCAAATGTACATCTCGTAAGCATTCCCTAACATTTGCTGCGCAGAATGTACTTCGTAAACATCGGCTTACCTTCTTGACTCCCGCTAGCTACTGCGTTCGTCTGACCCGCGGATCAATGTACGAGTAGGAGACGTCCACGATCAAATTAACAATTACATAGATAATAGCTGAGAAGAAAATAACGCCCTGAACGACCGGCAAATCCTTGGCCATCAAGGCATCCGAAATAATTCTGCCGATGCCTTGTCTGGAGAACACCGTCTCGATTACAACCGTTCCGGCCATCATTTCACCAATCAGCATGCCCATCATCGTTAAAGCCGGTATCAGCGCATTACGCAGCGCATGGCGGTACATTACCAGACGTTCCGGCACTCCCTTGGCACGCAGGGTTACGATGAAATGCTCACTGATCACTTCAAGCATACTATTGCGGACCATGCGCACAATGTAACCTGCTCCCACAATGCCAAGGGCAATAGCTGGAAGCACCAGTGTTCTCCAACCGTCAGAGCCCATTGCCGGGAACCAGCCTAACGAAACAGAGAAAACCAGAATAAGCAGAATGCCAGACCAGAAGGTAGGCATCGAAATCCCGAATAACCCCACCATTCTGGCGATAATATCGATGGCACGATTGCGATGGATGGCCGACAGGACGCCAAGCCATATCCCTACTACAACTGAGACAACGGAGCTGGCTAACGTCAGAGCCAGAGTGGCCGGCAAATGATTCAGAATCTTGGGCAGCACCGGTTCATCGTTCACCAGGGATTGCCCGAAATCGCCTTGCAGCATATGCAGAACGTACGTACCGAATTGTTTCAGGAACGGTTGGTCCAAACCTAATTCCCGACGCAGGCTGTCGATCATCTCAGGTGTTGCCGTTGCAGGGTCCAACAACGATAGCGCAAGATCGCCTGGCAGCAAATATACAATAGCGAACACTAGCACCAAGGAGCCTAATATAACGAGCACCGATGTAAATAACCGCACCGCTATCGACCTGAGCATAGGTTCCTTTCCCCTTTCATGCTGGATTACTTCTTACTTCCCTAAGGAAACATCATTGAACAACGGATAACCGAGGCTGTCGAATTTCAGATCCTTCACGGTTTTCGATACGGCTACTGTGTACGGGAAAACATATACGGGGATGATGGAGGCATCGCTGCTGATCCATTGCTGAACTTTTTTATAAATGTCCTCACGTTTCTTCGGGTCCTGCTCAACGGCCCCTTGCTCCAGTAATTGATCAAGCTCCGGATTAGCCAAGCCCGGCAGATTGGACCCTGCAACGCTCTTGGAGCTGGAGTGATAGAAGGCCAGCAGTGAATTCGGATCCGAGTTCACTTGACTGTTGCCGTACAAATCGTAGTCGCCGTTCTTGAATACTACCGTTGCGACGTCTTTGGTAATCTCAACATCTACTGCTACCCCGATTTGCTTCAGCTGCTGTTGAATGATGACCGCTATGTCATTTCTCTTCTCGCGATTCGGCGATCCATCCACATAATGCAGAGACAGCTTCTTGCCGTCCTTCACGCGTATTCCGTCCGCTCCTTTTACCCAGCCGCTTTCATCCAACAATTTGTTTGCTTTTTCAAGGTTAGGCTTGATTCCGTTCTCCAGTGACTTGTCATAACCCAATATGCCAGGTGTCAGCGAGGACCATGCACGCTCATACGTTCCCAAGTACAAGGTCTTCACAATCGTGTCTACATCTATAGCCGACTGAAGCGCCTGCCGTACTTTCAGCTCATTCCACGGTGCATGCTTCTGGTTAAAAAACAGAGTGTAAGGCAAACCGCCTGTATTGACCTGCAGCAG
>JARBUQ010000056.1 GCA_029239545.1 Paenibacillus sp. | reverse complement strand
ATCCAGCATCCTGCCCTGTGGAGCCCGGACTTTCCTCCCGTGCTAAGCACCGGCGATTGTCTGTCAAGCTTTCCGAATTCTATTTGCTAGTATACCTGAGCTTGCTCTTACATGCAACTATGTATCTCTTCCAGTTAACTATACTCACTCGAACCGGAATGGTTCCGTGTTAATCAATGACGCAACCGCCTTTGTGGTGTATTTATTCTTTTCCAATGCTTGCTGCAATCTGTGCGCCACACTGGCTTTCATTATTTTCTCCGCGTTATGTCCGGCATCAATGATCGCTATTCCGGCAGCTAACGCATCGTGAGCGGTATGGTAATCAATATCGCCTGTGACCAGTACGTCCGCCCCAGCAAATTGGGCATGACGCACATACCGGCTGCCCGCGCCGCCCAGTACAGCAACCTTGCGAATTTCCCGATTCGGGTCCCCTACGACCCTCACGAATGGAACATCAAACGCTTTTTTGACGCGTTCGACAAGAGATGTCAGAGACTCCGGAGCGGGCAACCGACCTATACGACCCAAGCCGAAGGATTTGCCCTTTAAATTCAAAGTATAGAGATCGTAGGCAGCCTCCTCGTAAGGATGGGCCTTCAGCATAGACTGAATGACCTGGCGTTCAATGGATTGCGGAACAATGGTCTCTATTCTTGCCTCATCCACCTGCTCAAGCTTGCCGACTTGTCCTATATAAGCATTCGTTCCCTCGCCAGGCAGAAAAGTCCCTTTTCCTTCCAGACTAAAGCTGCAATGACTGTAATTGCCTATATCCCCGGCACCTGCATTGAATATAGCAGTTCTCACAGCTTCTTGGTGGGTTGTGGGAACGTATACGACAAGCTTCTTCAACGGCTCATTATGGATCGTTTCCAAGTGAGCGGTCACCGCCAGTCCGAGCGACTCCGCCATAAGATCATTCATGCCGCCTTCAGCAATATCATAGTTCGTATGAGCGATGTAAACGGCTATGTCGTGCTTGATCAATTTCTCATACAAACGCCCAGTCGGGCTGTCTGTCTGCAGATTGGAGAGTGGTCGATAAATAATCGCATGATGAGCGATAATGAGGTTCGCCCCTAAGCCAATAGCTTCGTTCACAACCTCATCCGTTACATCCAGCGCCACCAGCAATGTATTTATGGTCTTCTGCAGCGTTCCTAATTGCAGCCCGATTTTGTCGTCAGGCATAGCCAGATGTTTCGGTACCATCCGTTCGAACAGTTGAATTACTGTTTGCCCGTGCGCAAGCATGCCAACACCTCCTCGGTCTTGGATATCTCCTCTAACAATGCCTCTCTTCGCTGCCTGGCAGAATCAGAGTCCGATCTGGCCATTTCGCGGGAAACAACGTTAGACTTGGCAAGCTCAGATTGCCATTTGTCATAGAATGCTTGATTAGGCTGTTGCAGCAAGTAAGGCCCCATTCGGTAAAACATATCTGCTTCAACATGCAAGCCACAGTCCAAATTACGCGCTTCGTAAAGAGCCTCTGCCGATTCTGAACTCCAGCCTTCTGCCCCGTGAACAGCTGTCAATATTTCATAATATTTGCCGTCTTCCTCGAGAATTTGCTCCCTCGTCAACAACCAACCATTCACCGCTAACCATCGTCGTACTTGATCCTCTCCCACATTAGGTTGAAGAATCAGCGTATGTGCTTGTGCTAGCTTCTGTTTGCCCTGCTCCAGGATCTGAACGATTAAAGCTCCACCCATACCGGCTATTGTAATAGCTTCCACTTCGCCCGCTTCAATTACTTCCAGGCCATTGCCAAGCCGCACATGAACCTGCCGTGCCAGATCCGCTTCCTTGACCTGCCTGCCAGCCGCCTCATAGGGTCCTGGATTAACTTCTCCTGCAATAGCATAAGGCACGATTCCTTGCTGTACCAGATAAACCGGCAAAAGCGCATGATCAGAACCGATATCCGCCAGTCGGCTTCCCTTCGGTACTTGATGCGCAATAGCTTGTAGTCGATTTGATAATTTAACCATTTTAAGCAACCCACTCTATCCATTTTTTTCTTGTGCCAAATAAAATAATTCCTGCTGTCACCAGCTTGACAAACAAGGAGCCTTGGAACCACGGATCAATCGACCCTGCTCTGTAAAATCCATAAATCTCAGGCATTAACAACAATATAAAGCTTATTACTAACATCACTGCACCCGATGAAATCTTCCTACGCTGCAGCAACCATCCTAACCATCCAAACAGTACACAGAAAGGCAGCCAGCTAAGCTGGGCATTCAGCCATGTAGGAGCAAGTCCACGGGTTTGCAGCAAATAAGCATACACTAACAGCAGCCCGACCCAACCACAGAATTGGAAAAGATTCATTTTTCCAACCCCACCAATAACAATCCACATTAAGCTGCAAAAAGATACATAAGCCATAAGCAGCACTGCATCCTCTTGACCTCCATACAGCTCCATAAGCAACACACCCGCTCCGAGCAGAGCTACCGATCCAAGACCGACAAGCATGTGTGCTAACAAAGGCTGCTTTCTCCTTACACCCAAGCCAAACGCGTAACAACCTAACACCGCAACCCCAAGCAGCGCAATTTGCAATGGAATTGGAAAAGAGTTAAAATGAAGGGCAAGAAAACAAAAAGCGGTAATCGATCCAAAGATTAGGAGCCATACGTACCATCTGCTATTTTGAATCGCTTGAACGGATACTCCTCCTACTTTTTTCTCACGTTCTATCGTTTCATCCATATACAGATTTAGCAAAAAGTCGCAATAATGCTCAGGTAGAAGCTTGCTTCTTCGCCAATGTTCAATCTCTCGAACGATTAGCTTGCGTTTCTCCGAATCCATGTTCCGATTTCCTCCCAGATATGCACAGCGAATAAGGTAAAAATGAAGACCTTACTGCAAGCAGAAAGGTCTCAACATTTGATTATGGTTATTCCAAGAAGTCCTTCAGACGTTTGCTGCGGCTAGGGTGTCTCAGCTTGCGAAGTGCTTTGGCTTCGATTTGGCGGATCCGCTCACGCGTAACACCGAATACTTTGCCCACTTCCTCAAGTGTCCGAGTACGGCCATCGTCCAAGCCAAAACGCAGTCTCAGCACATTTTCTTCCCGCTCGGTCAACGTATCCAATACGTCCTCCAGCTGTTCCTTCAGCAATTCATAGGCAGCAGCGTCCGCAGGCGCTAATGCTTCCTGGTCCTCGATGAAGTCTCCAAGGTGAGAATCATCTTCTTCCCCGATTGGAGTTTCTAACGAAACCGGCTCCTGAGCGATCTTCATAATCTCTCTGACCTTCTCGGTGCTTAAATCCATTTCCTTAGCAATTTCTTCCGGTGTCGGTTCACGACCTAATTCCTGCAGCAGCTGACGAGAAACCCGGATCAGCTTATTAATCGTTTCCACCATATGAACCGGGATACGAATTGTGCGTGCCTGGTCGGCAATCGCACGAGTGATCGCTTGTCGAATCCACCATGTCGCATAAGTACTGAATTTGAAGCCCTTCGTGAAATCGAATTTCTCAACGGCTTTAATAAGCCCCATATTACCTTCTTGAATCAAGTCCAAAAAGAGCATTCCCCGACCTACATAGCGTTTGGCGATACTAACTACGAGCCGCAGATTCGCTTCCGCCAATCTCCTCTTAGCTTCTTCATCGCCTTTTTCGATACGCTTGGCCAGATCAATCTCATCGTCTGCTGACAAAAGGGGAACCCGACCGATTTCTTTCAAATACATGCGCACCGGATCATTAATCTTAATGCCAGGCGGCAACGAAAGATCGTCGTCCAGATGAAATTCATCATGTTCGTCTTCTTGATTAGGGGCCATCTCATCTTCGGCCTCGTTACCTACATCGATCCCGAGCTCCGACAGATGTTCGAAAAATTCATCCATCTGCTCTGCATCCTGGTCAAATGGAGCCATCTTCTCCATAATATCCTTATAAGTTAACGAAGAGCGTTTCTTCCCTTGTTCAATAAGCTGTTCCTTGACCTGATCAAGTGTCAATTCTGTCTCTAATCCAGTATGTTGATCGTTCGCCATTCGAAGCTCCCTCCTCCCTAAATCTTCAACCTCTACAACCCCCCCGGGTGGTAAGATCAGGCTACAAGCCTTTCAGTTGATTTTTTAGGGTAATAATCTGTAATCCGATTTGTGCAGCCTGCATGAAGTCGCCTTCACGCTCCACACGAATTCGTTCCTGCTCCATTTGCTCGATCGCCTTTAGCTTTGGTACGGCTTTGACAACCTGGATGCAATCATCTATTACCTGAGCGTTAACTCCTTTAACGAAATCAGGCATCAGAATTGAACTTGCGACTCTCTCCAGCCGTTCGTCCTGCAGCGAGCTTATGAAGCGGCTCGCGTCGGGCTCAAACCCTTGCGCATAATAGGCATATAAATAAGCAGCTAACGCTGCGTGAGCTTCAGTATTAAAAGCATCTCCCAATTTGTCCTGGACAAAGGCTGCTACATCCTTATCATGCATCATTGCCGTTAACAAATCCGATTCTGCTTTGTCGCTCTTAGAAGTAGTTATCGGTTGAGGAACGCCTGCTCCCCCGTCATTCCTAACATTATTCCACGAATTTTCGTTATTATCCCCAGTTTGCCGCTTTTTTTGCAACTCCTGGCGAATCTGATTCGTTTCTTGTTTGATCGATTCGAGGCTTAGCTGATGCTCGTTCGACAAATCCTTCAAGTAATGTTCCCTTTCTGTAGGCGAAGGAAGATCTGCTATCACCTCGCGAATGGCTGTTCGTACATACCTAAGCTTGGCATCGCCTTCCTGGAAGTTGAAGTTGCGTCGCAAATGATGAAGTCTGAATTTCACTGCAGGTAATGCTCCTTCGATTATGTCTCGCTGGAAGCGATTTGCGCCGAAATTCGTGATGTATTCATCGGGATCTAACCGATCTGGAACAACAGCAACCTTTACATTCAGTCCGGCCTTTTGCAATATACTCAAGCTCTTGTACGATGCAGATTGGCCCGCCTCATCCCCGTCGAAGCATAATATCACTTCTTCGGCTGATAACCGGATCAACCTGGCATGCTCCTCTGTCAATGCGGTACCCATTGTACCGACACTGTTATGGACACCTGCCGACCAGGCCTTGATCACGTCTGCATATCCTTCAAACACTACAGCCGAGGATTCTTTCTTGATCGCCTGCCTCGCTTGATGAAAGTTGTAAAGAATGCGGCTCTTACGGAATAATACAGTCTCCTGACTATTCAAGTACTTCGGCTGCTCGCTTCCGAGCGTCCTTCCTGCGAAGGCAATTACTTTTCCCTTCGTATCACGAAGCGGGAACATAATGCGATCACGGAATTTGTCGATGTATCCATCTCCCGAAGACTTGGCTGATAACAATCCCCCCGCTTCCATTAGCGGCATATTGAACTCCCGCTTCTGCAATTGGATTACGAGAGTGTCCCACCTAGCGGGAGCATAGCCGATCTGAAAGGTCTCGATCAAACTATCCGTGAAGCCTCTTGACTTCAAATACTGGACTGCATTCTTTCCTTGCTCTGTGTTATTCAGAATGTAATGGTATAACATAGCGGTGAACTCATGTGCCTTAAGCAGATGATCACGCTCGAGTTGCTTCTCTGTCTGCTCTGGTGTTGCTTCCTGCCACCCAAATGGGATTCCAGCTTCCTCGGCAAGATGTCGAACCGCTTCTGAGAATGAATAGCCTTCAATGTCCCGCAGAAACGTGATTGCATTCCCACCTGTACCACATCCAAAGCATTTGAATATCTGCTTCTCTGGATGGACGGTGAACGAAGGCGATTTCTCCGAGTGAAAGGGGCATAAACCTTTCATGTTGCGGCCCTGTTTGGACAGGTGAACATATTTGCCAATAACGTCTACGATGTCGTGGTGTTTTAGGACAGCCTCGATGACTTCCTCAGGGATTTGTCCATTACTCATCCTGTTCACCTTCTTGTGGAGTGCCCTTATACGTATTCGCTATATGGAGGTATTCTCCTGCAAACCATGTAAAACTTTTGTCAGAGATTGTAGAAAATGCTGTCGATCCTCGTCTGTAAATGGCTTAGGCCCCTTGGAATGCTTGCCCCCTCTACGCCTTTTGGCACTCTCATGACGACTCTCCAGCAGAAAATCAATCGTTTGGTCGGAATAATGCTGCCCCCGGTTACCCAATACAATAGCCTTTTTGGCAAGACCGATAGTAGCCAGCCCGAAGTCTTGGGTGACCATAATATCGCCCGGCCTGAGCCGATTGGCAATATAGAGATCAACCGATTGATCGGATCGATCTACCTGCACAATCTCAACCCCATTTGCTGGTTGAAGCCGGTGATCATAAGAAGCGACCATCATAACTATTACATCGAATCGATTGCCAGCTTCGATGATTTCGTTCTTAACCGGACATGCGTCCGCATCGACGATGATTCGACATCGCTCCTTGCTCATTCTTCCATCACCAGTTCCCGCCTTATGATTACGCCGTTATTATATATACGATGAAAACTCAGGAAATCCTTCTTAGCTGCGGAAGAATTGCTAACGGTTCCGAAACATGCCCAATATAACACTCGCTGTTTCTTCTACAGCCTTGTTAGAAACGTCGATTACTACACAGCCCAGTCTTGCCATAATTTCGCGGGCATACTCCAGCTCTTTCTTAATTCGCTCAACCTGAGCGTACATCGCGTTTCCTGATAAGCCCAACGCTTTTAAACGTTCTCTGCGAATCATATTCAATTTGTCCGGATCTATGACAAGACCAACAATCTTCTTGTTGGATATTGTGAACAATTGATCAGGCGGCTTAAGTTCCGGTACAAGCGGCACATTGGCTACCTTGAACGTACGATGAGCCAAGTACATGGATAATGGTGTCTTGGATGTCCGCGAAACGCCAACAAGGACGATATCTGCTTGCAGCACACCGGAGGAATCCCGCCCGTCATCATACTTGACAGCAAACTCAACTGCTTCAACCTTCTTGAAATAATCTTCGTCCAATTGATGGATCAAACCTGGTTGATGTAAGGCTTCTTTGTTAAGGACACTCTCCAGACGGCTTATGATAGGTCCCAGAAGATCAATTGTGGATACACTGAATTTGCTCGCTCTCGAGGTCAAATAATCACGCAGTTCAGGAATAACGAGTGTGAACAAAATAACAGCTTCTTCCCTGCTTGCTTCTTCTAGTACACGGTCCACTGCCTCACGGTCCATGATGTAAGAGGCGCGGCGTATTTCTACAGTCAGCGGATGAAATTGAATCGCTGCTGCCCTCAGAACCGACTCACCGGTATCTCCTGCTGAATCTGATACTACATATACGATCGGTTTCTTAGAGCTCATCTTCTCATCTCCTTGAGAGAACGGTCGGGTGATGGAACGAGAAAAAAACTCCCGCAACTCCTTGAACGGACGAAGCGGGAGAACCTGATTATGCTGTTGATATAGTATCAAACGAGTGCTGGGTTGTCAATTATTCACAGCCTAGATGCCATACTTGTCCATCTGATCAATGAAGCTTCTTGATTTCCATTTCACATCCACATGAGCGTCGTAGAAAAGCCGGATACCGAGCTTGAGTTGAGCTCTTGTAGCATCCGTTACCTCGATACTCCCAAGTCTGTTAATATCAATACGCTGGAACAGGCGCAATAGCTTGAGAACGCTTGCGGTTATAGGTAGGCTCGCTGTATCTTTGTATCGACATTGCGTGCATAATATCCCGCCTAACGATGCGCTTAGCGCCATCTCTCCATTAACTGTGCCGCATGAGACGCATTGTTCTAGATCCGGCATGTACCCCGCAAGAGAAAGCATCTTCATCTCATAAATGTGGGACACGATAAGTACATCCTTATCATCATCCATCGCATTCAAGGCGGCCAGCAATTGATCATAAATCCAGCCCACTCGGTCCTGATCTCCAAGCAAACGATCTGTAAGCTCCATCATATAAGCGCCGTAAGCTGATTTGTGTATATCTTCCCTGAGCTTCTGGAACGCCTTAATGATCTCGCCATTACTGAGAGTACCCATAGAGCCGGATTTGAAAAATACAAATTCACCATATGTAAATAATTGCGTGATGGCAGAGTTCCGGCTCTTAGCCTTCTTGGCTCCTCTAACCATCACGCTCATCTTGCCGTATTCCTTAGTCAGCAAAGTTAATATGATATGGCCTTCCCCGTAAGGGAAGCTGCGGATTACGATACCCTCGACCCTGTACAGCATATCACTCACTCTTCCCTTTGCTTGCCCGATCCTTATCCTTCCAGCTCATCAGGCAGCAGTTCCGATTCTTCTTGCTCCTCGTCCCCGCCATCGTTCACTTCCCTGTATAGCAGATAAGACTCCACATCACCAGTCAACGTAAAATACTTCCACGAAAAATCGCGCATTGTATGGTTTCCCTCCAAATGTGTACCGGTCTGCTGCTCATTAGATAGCATTAGCGGGGAACGAGGCAACTATCCGATACAATAATTGGAACGAACGGGTGTCGATATTTTGACTATACAGTTCAAAGCTTAATCGTGTCGGAACCCGAGATCTTTTAAGACATGATCTTGATTACGCCAGTCCTTCTTCACCTTAACCCATAGCTGCAGAAAAATTTTGGAGCCCAAAAGCGCTTCGATATCTTTACGGGCTTGACGTCCCACTTCCTTCAGCAAAGCGCCCTGCTTGCCAATAATGATCCCCTTCTGAGAATC
Source organism: Paenibacillus sp. (assembly GCA_029239545.1). GTDB lineage: Bacteria > Bacillota > Bacilli > Paenibacillales > NBRC-103111 > Paenibacillus_AA. The sequence continues at coordinate 4,118 of JARBUQ010000056.1, read as the reverse complement.
CCGCTCCACATAAATAACCGCAGAAATATCAACCAAACCATTATCCTGAACCTTCATAGCCTCGATAGTAACGGCAATAGAATGCGGGATTTCCTCCCTGGTCTGGTGGAGCAGCTTCTCTCTGATCAACTCCGCGCAGATGAACTGCTCCGGGTAGTCTGTAACCTGATCCGAAGGATAGTATTGAGGACCATCAGGCAAATAGCGGCCAACCTGCTCAAGCAGCGTACTGACATTATTCCCGCTCATGGCAGAGACCGGGATGATCTCAGCGAAATTGTACAAATCCTTATAGGTTTGTATGACTGGCAGCAGCGCTTCCGGATGTACCTTATCAATTTTGTTCAGGATGAGCATGACCGGTGTCTTGACGTTTTTTAACTGCTCGATAATAAACCGGTCTCCGCCGCCCAAGCCTTCTACGACATCGATGACGAATAGGATCGCATCCACCTCATGAAACGTGCTCTCCGCGACCTTCATCATATACCCGCCAAGCTTGGATTGCGGTTTGTGAATGCCTGGTGTATCCAAAAATACAATTTGCAGCTTTTCTGTTGTATATACACCTTGAATTTTGTTTCTCGTAGTCTGCGGCTTATCTGACATGATCGCGATCTTCTGACCAATAATCTGATTCAGCAATGTTGATTTTCCTACGTTAGGTCGTCCGATTATGGCTGCGAAGCCGGATTTGAACCCTTTTTTCATAAATCCTCCTCTAAATCTTTTGAAGTAAAAGCACCTGGAAGTAATTCTTTTACAGTAGTCACGGTATAATCTCCGCGAGTATTGGCGAGCACTACCGGCATATCGGGCTTGCATAGCTCGACCATGACTTGACGGCAAACTCCGCATGGAGTGATCGGTTTCGCTGTGTCGCCCACCACTGCAAGCAGCTGAAAGCTCTTTGGCCGGTGCCCATCGGCGATAGCACGAAACAAGGCGGTGCGCTCTGCGCAGTTAGTCGGTCCATATGCCGCATTCTCTATGTTGCAGCCGTAATGCAGTTGATTCAGCTCATCTACGAGCACACAGCCCACATGGAAGTTGGAATAGGGCGCATAGGCTCTACTGGCCGCTTGGATCGCGTGCCCGATAAGGAATTCCGGTTCAAAGGGCAGAGCTGGTGGAAGCTGTTCCGTCATATGAATCACGCTCTCTTTGTCGGGAATGGTACATTTAGAAGTAATGGATTAAAGAATAGGCCAAAATCGTTACAGCACTCCCAAGCAAAGCACCTGCCATAAGAGACGCAATTCCCGTGCGTGCTCTATCATATAGGATGAACATCATTTGAATGGATAAGCTGAAACCAAGTAAGGCAATTAAAGGCTGTGAAGTTAATATGGTGACCCAGGTTGAAATAGAAAAAGATACGGCTGCAATTAGACTAGGCTTGATGGCAAGCTTCACATGCTTATGGGCAAATCTGCTTTGCAGCACGACAACAAGCATCGCGACCAGCGCTACAAGGGTCCAGATGATGCCTGGCGATACCATCCCTTCTTCTCGGCCTGCCCGACGAATTAACAGCTCGATTGGGTCGTAGAATACAATCATCCCTGTAATAGCAGCAAAAACCGCAGACACTAGTACGGAGGCTGCGGCAACGTCTTTGGCGATCTTGGCTATTGGATGACGCTCAGGCATAGCCAGATCCACGGCTTTCTCAACCGCTGTATTAATGAGTTCTGTGACGATTACAAGCGTAACCGCCAGGAGAACGAACAAGATCTCAGCCTTGGGGAGCTCAAGCAGTAAGGCCAGGATGAGCGCTATCAGACCTACGGAGAAATGGAATTGCATGTTGGGCTGTGTCGATAGCGCATATTGCAGGCCTTCATAGGCATATCTGAAGCTGCGGCGAAATCGTTTCACATCTCTCAACGCGTCAACCCCGCTTCTAGCAAAACCTTCTCTTGCTTCGAGAACATTTGTTTCTCTGCGTCGGCATCCTGATGATCATAGCCGAGCAAATGAAGAAAACCATGCACGAAGAGGAACCCGATCTCTCGCTCAACGGAATGACCATACTCTTCACTCTGAGCAATGGCTGTGGGCATAGAAATAATGATGTCGCCTAACGGATCTGGAAAATAATCGTCATCGTCATCATCCTCTTCATCACCTGCTTGTCCATTGGGGTCCAAATCGGCTGCATCCTCGTTCTCTTCTTCATATTCGTCATCATAATCATCATCGTCGCCGTAGAGGATCTCGATCTCATCTTTTCCCGCTTCGAGCATCGAGAAAGATAACACGTCAGTAGGCTGGTCCAGCCCGCGATATTCTTTGTTCAAGGCTTGAATCGCTTCTTCATCAACGAAGCTCAGAGCCACCTCACCGGCATTCACATCTTCCAATCGTCCTGCGATCTGAAGCAGCTGCTCGAGTCTCGCAATGAGGGCATCCGATAGCTCCAAAGCTTGCTGTTCATTCGAAATTTCTAGTTTCAGCTTCATGACGGGTTAGCTCCCTTACTTTCTCTTTTGACTGGCAATTCGTCATTCGGGTATTCAATCCGCGAGTGGAAAATACCGAGTAATGTCTCATTCAACGTCTTCGTTATTGTATCCAAATCTTTCAAAGTAATCTCACATTCATTGAATTGTCCGTCGTCGAGCCGCTCTTTAATAATTTTGCGCACCATCGTATCGATCTGCTCGATCGTTGGGTTGCGAAGCGACCTCACTGCTGCTTCAACGCCGTCCGCTATGCCTACAATAGCTGCTTCTCTGGACTGCGCCTTAGGACCCGGATAGCGGAAGGCTTCCTCTGTCACGGGCTCTTCGCTGCCATCTTGTTCAGTTTCCTGCTGTTTCATAGCCTTATGGTAAAAATATTTGAGCAAGGTCGTTCCATGGTGCTGCTCGGCAATATCGCGAATCGGCTTCGGAATCCGCTGCTCCTTCAGCATATCTACACCGTCTCTCGCATGGGCAACGATAATGGATTTGCTAAGCGTGGGATCGATCCTGTCATGCGGATTCTCAATATTCGTCTGATTCTCGATAAAATAGCTTGGTCTGCGGGTTTTGCCAATATCATGATAGAAGGAGCCTACTCGGCATAACAGACCGTCTGCACCGACTGACTCGGCTGCAGCTTCTGATAAGTTGCCGACCATGACGCTGTGATGATACGTGCCAGGTGTTTCCGTTAAAAGCTTGCGAAGCAGCGGGTGATTGGGATTGGACAGCTCAATCAGCTTCAATGGTGACAAAATACCGAAAGCCCCTTCAAAGAAGGGCATCAAGCCAATAACGAGAACAGCGGTAAGCAGTCCGGCTGCAATGGCAAAGCTGGTAGAGTACAAAATCTCATTGCGCGTGTAATCATCGCTAAGCAGCATAAGCGACACGACCGCTATGGAGCCGAATATCGAGGCGCTGATACCCGCTTTGAGAATGGAAGACCGCTGGTTGGCTCTTTGCGCCGAGAAGATCGCAGCCAGTCCCACAACGAGCGCTACAAACCCGTAGCGGTAGTCGAATAACTCTTCGTTGTTAATATTGAACATGACGCTTGCCAATATGCTGAACAGCAAAGCCGATATAATCGCCAAGTGAAAATCGAGCAGCAGCACGATTAACATGCTTCCCATAGCTACAGGAGCCAAATAACCCAAGTATGGATATTCCAAATTTTGTCCCATGGAGACGATTTTCATTCCGACTACATTCAAGACAAAGATGGCAATAAGCATAATAAGCTGCAGATTATTATGTCGGATTGGCAGCTCGCTGTGACGAATGAACATATACAGTGCCGCTACCATCAACGCTACCGTCATTGCAAGCCCAAGCTGAGGGCGGTAGCTGACTTTGTCCTTCAGCAGTCCAGCTGTCTTCACACGCTGGTAGAGCTCTTCAGTAATCATCTCACCTTTTTGTACAAGGACATCGTCTTTATCGATATATACCGGTTTCGTATTGTCGCGTGCCTTGGCCTTCTCTTCATCTGTAACCTTCTGATTCAAGAAGAAGTTAGGAGTCAGCACGAATCGGGCAATCTCGGTAACCAGTTCCCGGTTCGTATTCTTAGTCAAGGAAGAAGCGTTGACCAGCTCCGCAACTTTTGCTCTGGCTGTCTGTGCATTCTGCAGCTCATCCGAC
>JARBUQ010000055.1 GCA_029239545.1 Paenibacillus sp. | reverse complement strand
GCTATCAGGGCAATGCCCTCATCGGGTCGACGAAGACCTTCCATCATTTCCATAGTGGTTGTCTTCCCTGCACCATTGGGCCCCAGTAAGCCGAACACTTCCCCCCGGTAAACCTCGAAGTTCACATGATTAACCGCTGTGAAATTCCCGTAACGCTTCATAAGCCCCTTGACTTGAATAACGGGCTCGGATTGTTGAATCGCTGATTCGTGCCTTACTGTGGTCGACATAGGAGACCTCCTGATGGGGGTGGTGTAGATGATGACGGAATGGGTGAAAATGCAAAGTGCAAGTGCATGGTGCTGCGAACGGAAGAAGGGTTCCGACTGCTGTTGTGCATGGATTCCTTTTGATTATATTTTTTAGAGGTAGGAACCCCCGCACAAAGGCAGACGCTTCGCTTCTCCACTCCTCCTTCCGTTCTCCGCACCACTTCTTTGCACAATCATTCCGCCAATCTAAATGGTGAAAATTAAAAATAAAGAGGGCCTCGACCGCTGTGTCAGCGCTTGACTGTTCCAGTCACTCGTTCCGCTCGTGTTAAGACTTGTCCGTCTTAAGCCGTTACGAGGACGTTCGATTGCCAAGCAGCAGCTGACGGACACTAGATCCGCTATTCACGCCAAACCGCCCGTTTTTCGCCTGCTCGCGGAACCTCTGTCCGCTCCAACCTCCAAAAGGCACTTCTGAACCCAAATAGCGGATCTACTGGCCGCTTGGCGACACTCACCATTGGTGTTCACACTCCATGATTTCGTCAAGCACTGATTTTCGGTTGAGCCGTCAGAAAAAGACAGTCTGAGCTTATTATACCATGGGATGGGAATGCTTTATTAAAAGAAAACGTTACCTACTCATTAAGCTCAGCATAAGGTAAAGTAAAGGTATCCCAAAGAAGGGAGTGATGCAAATTGGTTCAAATGGATAAGGTGATTGACATTTAGCAGACGGAATCCTATTCCGCCAGCTGAAGCACGAGGGAGGCCGGAAACGGTCTCCCTTTGTGTGTTTGCTTTGCTGATAGGAACAAACCGCTCAAAACATTGAGCAATCCTCAACACACCATTGAACCAACCCTCTCCTCACTGAATGTGTGGAGGGGGTTGAGTTCGCAGCTAAAGAAGTAAGCAGTGCTGTGATGAACCAACCCCTCCTCACTGGTGTCGGAGTGGGTTGAGTTCGTAGGAAATGATGAGATCAAATCGCCGGACGTTCAGAGGGGTTGAGCTCGCAGCTGCTGTGTGTGACTAGGTATCCAGCTGATCGGTTAAAATAACAGGACCGTCCTCGGTAATCGCAATGGTATGCTCGAATTGAGCACACCAGCTGCCGTCGATGGTTCGGACTGTCCAGCCGTCTTCCTCTATTCGTCCGTGGTAGGAACCCATTGTCAGCATGGGCTCGACGGTGATGACCATTCCTGCTTTAAGACGGACTCCCTTGCCTGGAACTCCGTAGGAAAGCACGACAGGCTCCTCGTGCATCGAGCTTCCGATTCCATGACCTGTGAAATCTCGGACAACACCGAATCCATGCGACTCCGCATAGGACTGAATCGCATGGCCGATATCACCAAGCCGATTGCCCACAACCGCTTGGGCGATACCCAGATACATGCTCTCTCTGGTCACTTTAAGCAGTTTCCTGGCTTCCTCGGACACTTTTCCGACCTCATAGGACCATGCAGAGTCGGCTAACCAGCCGTTTTTGTTCACTACCATGTCAATCGTCACGATATCTCCGTCCTTGAGCTGCTGCGGGCCCGGAAATCCATGACAAATCACTTCATTAACCGATGCGCATGTAGCGTACTGGTAACCGTGAAATCCTTTCTGCTCCGGGGTTGCCCCATGATCAAGCATAAATTTCTCAGCGAAACGATCCAGTTCAGCTGTCGTAACTCCAGGACGTATCCGGGAGCGTAATTCATGATGGCAAGCAGCCAATATTCGGCCTGCACTGCGCATTGCTTCTATTTGGGCTTTCGTTTTTAGCACTGTCATGTAGGACCTCTTTCCAAATCATTGTTAATCCACTTTGTAAAGAATAGGCAGAGTGTTTGTTTTACAGTATACTAGTTGCATGCCAAATATGCGAGAGGTAGAAAAAACTTGAGAAAACCTAAATTATTCGAGATTGATCTGGTTAGAGCCGTAGCTATTGCGGCCGTATTAATCATTCATGGAACAGCTTCCGCCACAGAGGATATTCCGGCAACAAGCCGTTCGCAAGTGCTGTACGAAATTGCTAACAAGCTTAGTAATTTCGCCGTTCCTTTATTCTTGATTTTAAGCGGTTTAGTGCTGTTCTATAGCTACATGGATACTTGGAAAGTGAAGGACATTTGGACGTTTTATCGCAAAAGGCTCCAGTACATTCTGATCCCTTACCTGTTATGGTCGTTTTTCTACTACATATTTTATCCAGCGATTTCTCCTGGTTGGGCGATTGTGCTGGATTGGCGGGATTTTCTCGGTAAGCTTCCGTGGGCCGAAACGAGTTATCACCTCTATTTTATGATTATTATTATGCAATTCTATGCGCTATTCCCGCTTGTAGTCACACTCGCGAAATATTGGAAGCCATTCCGCAAGTATTTGTGGCTGTTCGGAATCCTGATTCAAGGCGCAGCTTACGCCTACAACAGCTACGTAGAACCGATCAATCATCGGGATGCCCTGTTCACGACGTATATCGCTTTATTCTTTATCGGTGGATCGCTCGGCATTTACTACAACCAGGTGATCGCTTGGCTGAACCGCAACATCTGGTGGGTCCCGGCGGCAACGGTTGCTAGCGGCATGCTGTTCGCAGGGCTGTTTATCGTCAGCGATCTCAGAATCAGCTATGGCCCTTATCCTTATGAGATTCTGTTCAACCTGTATCCGGTCGGAATTGCCCTAAGCTTCATCTGGATTGCACGTCATTTGCTCACGGCTGCACCCAGAACAAGCCGGATTCTGACTTCTTTTGGCGCTGCATCGTTTGGTATTTACTTTATTCATCCAGCGCTGTTATGGTACTGGGCTACAACGTTTCAGACAGGTCCGCTAAGCGCAGCTTATCACGCCGAGGTTTTTGGCGGACTTATCCTAATCTTCACGGTACCGTGGCTCATCGTGCTTGTACTGAAAAAAATACCGGGCAACTGGATTTTGCTGGGGAAATAATAAACTCATAAATTACAAGTTGTACAAAAACACCTATATAAACAGCCCCTGCTGCCACTGTTCGTGGAGAGGGGCTGCTTATGTTTCAAACGTATCGTTTGCATCCTGATTAGTAGTCAATTCATCTTGGATTTCAGCTTGACCGTCTGGATCGTCTGAGCTGTGAAGCCCAAGTAAAGTCCGATAATACCAATGATCAGATGAAGAATATTCTCAGCGTTCTCCATGTGCATAATGCCGAACATATTCGGTGTTATCATTCCGATAATACCCAGGGCCAAGTATACAACACCTACTACCTTGGCAAACCTCACCGCCGTATCTTCCGTCCTCATTGCCGCCAGCCCCGCAGCCCCAATGCCCAAATGAATGATGTTGTGGGCGATGTCGAAGTGGATCAATCCGAACAGATCATGTGTAAAAAAGCCAATTATCCCGAGCAGCACAAATAATAAGCCAACCAAACCCGCAAACGGCTTAACCATGTCCCCTACCTCCTCAATAGTTTGTCCCTGAATGTATGCCACTGTTTTTTCGCACCGCACGCAGCTCGCAGCGCGCGGTGCGAAAAGTTTGTCCTACTCTACCATATGAACCTGTCCGCCAAAAAAGTACAAGGTTTTATGCAAGTCCGTCAGGAAGTTAGAGTAAGCGGCATGGGAATCGGGAAACTTGTAGGGATGGGGGTGCTTTGTGATGTGTTAATCCTTGCTTTGGATGACCAGCAAGAGTCCCTCACTTACTTCTATTCGGCCTGAGGGCTCCTGGAGAATATTGCTGATGCCGAGTGATTGGCCTATTGTTAGAGAGGCTTTCAACAGAGAATACACAAACCCGACCAAGGTAATGCCGTGAACCTCCAGCGTGAGTGGAAGCAGGGATATGTGGGTGTAGTCACCACGATAGATAATGGTCGAGCCAACGCCGATAAGACACACTTCATTGTTGGAATCCACAATGCGGCACGAGATCTCCCTCTCCAACCCCTTACGCAGCAGATGAACATTTGCAAGTGAATGATCGAACCGGCTTCCCAGAGCCCCGAACAGAACGATTTCCTGCGGCGGCTGATCCGTTGGAAACCAATCCAACGCCCGCGAGAAGGCCATCTCCGTATCGGTCCAGTCCTTCATGATGGGATCGCAATCTTCGAAGCTGAAGCTTGCTTCTTTTATAGCCTCAAGCTCCTCACTCGTAACCGAATCAAAGTCGCCAAGCGATAAATCCGGCCTAAACCCGTGCTGCACAAGGAACAATGCACCACGATCAGCGCCTATAAGAATATCACCGGACCTCACCTCGCCAAGCGCCCACTCCCCGAGTGTGCCTCCTGTGAAGATTAGTATACGCCTGGATGCATCTTCCAGCGATTCGGTCGCGCGTGTATATTCAACCCAATCTTCAGCCTCAGAGTGGGAGAATGCCAAGTCCCCTCCTGCCGCAGACCTATCTTGATCTTGCACCACTTCATCCGTGCCTGCCCATGATCGAGCAGTGTCATTCTCCGATAACGGGTTGTTGCTCATGGTCGACATAACGTGCCTCCCCCCAAACAATGTTCGCCTGCCCTTGGGTCAAGTCGGTCATCCAAGCTGTGAAACGCTCCCGCTCCGCATACAACGGCATACAGCACAATGTCACCTTATCGGTGAATTGGGTGTCGCCCATCAGCAGCTGGCGGTTGCGCAGCTCGTTCTCCACCTTGCCAAGCCAGGTGTAATCAACAGCTACCAGCACCTCCTGGTGCAACGCCCGATAGATCGGCTCGCCGGAGGCGAGCCCTTCTACCGTGGCATCCGTGTAAGCCCGGACGAGTCCGCCAGCTCCGAGCATAATGCCACCGAAGTAACGGGTCACCACAACCACGACGTTTTTCATCTGTTGATGTTTCATCACTTCCAGAATTGGTTTGCCCGCCGTTCCACTTGGCTCTCCGTCATCAGAGGCTTTCTGGAATTGGTCCTTATCCCCGATCAAGTACGCCGAACAGTTATGGGAGGCTGACCAGTGCTCCTTCTTGATCCTCTCAATGAAGGTAATTGCCTCATCCTCTGCTTGCACCGGCATAACATGACTGATAAAACGCGACTTCTTAATGACGATCTCAGCTGAGTTATGGTGTTTGATCGTGCGATACAGCTCCAACATCGGCGCAACACCGCCCTTTCTGAATCTTACCCGCTTATCTGCAGCCTGTTACACCTTAGCCGTTTTTACTCGCCTAATCTTGCCTCAAGCTCCGCTTTTTCCTTCTCGAAGCCTGGCTTGCCTAATAGAGCGAACATGTTCTTCTTGTAGGCCTCAACACCAGGCTGATCGAATGGATTCACGCCTAATAGGTAACCGCTGATCCCGCAAGCTTTTTCGAAAAAGTAAACCATATACCCGAATGAATAAGGGGACATATCAGGGATCGTCACGATCAGGTTCGGCACGCCTCCATCGGTATGGGCAAGCATGGTGCCTTGGAACGCTTTTTTATTCACATAATCCATAGTTTTGCCTGCGAGAAAATTGAGCCCATCCAGGTTGTCGGCGTCCGTTCCAATCTCAATCTGCTCGGAAACCTCAGCCACTTGAATAATCGTTTCGAATAAATTCCGCGCACCCTCCTGTACGAATTGTCCCATCGAGTGCAAGTCAGAGGAGAAGTCTACGGCTGCCGGGAACAGCCCTTTATTATCTTTTCCTTCGCTCTCTCCATACAGCTGCTTCCACCACTCGGACACATAATGAAGCGACGGCTCATAATTGACCAGAATTTCAATGGCTTTGCCTTTACGGTGCAGCGCATTGCGAACGGCGGCATACTGATAGCATTCGTTCTTGCTCAAATCCGGCTCCGCATATGCTTCTGCAGCATCAGCAGCACCTTGCATCATGGAAGCAATGTCAATTCCGGCAGTAGCAATCGGCAGCAAACCAACTGCTGTAAGCACGGAATAACGTCCACCGACATCATCCGGAATAACGAAGCTTTCGTACCCCTCGGCATCTGCGAGCTTTTTCAAGGCGCCCTTGGCACGATCTGTCGTTGCATAAATGCGTGAACGCGCACCTTCCTTGCCATACTTCTTCTCCAGCAATTCGCGGAAAATCCGGAAAGCTACAGCTGGTTCTGTCGTTGTTCCCGATTTGGATATTACATTGACGGAGAAATCCTTCCCCTCAATCAATTGAAGAAGATGGCTCACATATGTAGAACTGATGTTGTTCCCCACGAAATAAACGGCAGGGGTAGTCCTCTGCTCAGGTGACAGCATATTATAGAAGGAATGAGTAAGCATCTCAAGAGCTGCGCGGGCACCCAGATAGGAGCCGCCGATCCCAATCACAATCAAGATCTCGGAATCAGCTTGAATCCGTTGGGCCGCTTGTCCGATTCTTGCGAACTCTTCTTTGTCGTAAGCGGTCGGCAGGTCGATCCAACCCAAATAATCAGAGCCAGCGCCCGTACCGTTGTGTAGCTGGTCGTGAGCCAAACGAACAGGCTCTGCAAAATAGTTGATTTCATGCTGCTGAACGAAGTCCAGTGCCTTGCTGTAGTCGAATTGAAGCCTCTTCGTCATATTAAATCCTCCTTCGATTTTTTCAAAACTAGCATACTTGAATTAACGGGTCAAAACAAGTAAAGTGAAAGGATTCACACGTTGGAATGGAAATGCTACAATGATGTCGGGTGAGACAGTTGAACGTGAAGACGCTTTACAAGTATGGTTAGAGGTGAGCGAGATGAAAAAAATAGGCTTTATTGGCCTAGGAACAATGGGCGGTCCAATGGCAGCAAACCTGCTGAAGAAGGGATTTCCCATAACCGTATATAACCGTTCATTGGAGAAAGCGGAAGAATTGGTCGGGCTAGGAGCTTCAATAGCCGCCACTCCAGCTGATGCAGCGCGCAATGCGGACATTCTTATTACAATGCTAAGCAATGATACAGCGATTCGTCAGGTTTTCTATGATGCTTATGGCATCCTTGAGGGACTCCGTTCGGGCATGACGATCATCGACTGCAGCACGATCTCCCCTCATACCAGCAAGACCTTGTACGCTGAACTGGCTGAGAATGGAGTCAGATTCCTGGACGCACCTGTAACCGGGAGCAAGCCTGCCGCGATAAGCGGTTCGCTAGTATTCATGGTTGGCGGCGATGAGGAAGTATTAGTTGAACAGAATGATGTATTCGAGGCAATGGGCAGTAAAATCATTTATATGGGCTCAGCCGGCTCCGGTTCTTACGCCAAGCTGGCTCACAACACGATTGTAGGCATTAACGCAATCGGATTCATTGAAGGACTCTCGCTTGCTGCGAAGGCGAATATCCATCTGGATAAATTCATGGACATCGTGATGGCCGGAGCCGCTTCCAGCAGGCAGGCAGAGCTCAAGGGTCCCAAAATTTTATCCCGGGATTTCGACGTGCAATTCTCCATGCAGCTGATGCATAAGGATCTGCGCATCGCCTCTCAGCTGACTGATCAATTGCAGCTTACAACCCCTTTACTGGGCATTGCTAAGAATGTATTCGAGATGGGTTTGAGTAAAGGGTTAGGCGAGCAGGACCTTTGCGCGATTGTGAAGCTCTACGAAGACTGGATGGGAACCGTAATACATCGCGATGTTACGCCAGCAGAGGCAGCGATTCTTCAGGCTGAGAAGCCATTCGTAGAGCGGCGAAGAAGTATTCGCCTGCCTATGGATATTCCTCTCCTGCTATCTGTGTATCAATGGGAGCAGGAAGGTGCGTTCTCCGGTCAGAATATCGAAGGCACCTTATTCGACCTGTCCGACAATGGGCTCCAGATTGCAAGTGCATTCCCCTTGGCTATGGATATGTTCATCGTGATCCATTTCCCTAAGGAAGCCGATCTGCCACCGATAACTGGACGCATTATCCGGATTTCAGCTGAGAATGATCTGTTTCATTATGGCTGTCTGTTGTCCGGATTACCGCCTTCCACGAGAATCAAGCTGGAAGAGTACATTCAGAGTCAGTTACAGCATGAAGCAGAGGCAGAAGCAGAAGAAGCTTAATAAGATTAATCCAAATAACAACAAGCCAGCGATGGCCATGCTGACGGAAGGAATTCCGATTAGGATGGCCATCGCTGGTTGTGTTGGGCTTGCTGCAATAATTCGTTTAATGAATAGTGGCTCAACCGAAGGAGCAGCAGTAGTCCGTTACACTTTTTACATTCAGCTTGAATGTGGTGTTCGCTGCTACCTCGAACTGCGTCCCCGCTCCGAACTGCTTCCACTCGCTTTCGCCTGGCAATAACACGAGAAGGTCACCGGAGTAAAACTCCATGATTTCTTTGGTATCTGTAGAAAATTGGAATTCGCCTGGCAGCATGACGCCAAGTGTTTTCTTGGAACCGTCCGGAAATACCAGCGTGCGGCTCGTTACTTTTCCTTCAAAATATACATTAGCCTTGTGTAATACGGATACATTGTCGAACTGGGACATGAGTGCAACTCTCCTTTGATTGAATCATTCATTCGCAGATTGAATGGCCCGCCGATCTGAATCTCTATGCCGGCCGTGAGGCCGCTGCTTACAGCAGCGCCTTCACTTTGGATACTACGTTGTCAACTGTGAAGCCATACTCTGCAATAATCTTATCCCCAGGAGCGGAAGCACCGAATGTATGGATGCCAAGGATCGCTCCGCCGTCGCCTACATAACGCTCCCATCCAAGCGGGTAAGCCATCTCTACCGCCAGACGGGCCTTGACCTCAGGCAGAATGACGGAATCCTTGTAAGCTTGCGATTGCTTCTCGAACAGCTCCAAGCTTGGCATGCTGACAACGCGGACTTGAATGCCCTCAGCCGCAAGCTGCTTCTGCGCGGCAACAGCGAGCTGCACCTCCGAGCCCGTAGCGAGGATCTGCGCTTGCGGATTGCCGTCTGCAGCATCCGAGAGCACATAGGCGCCTCGGCCGATATTGGCGTAGGCGAGCTCGTCAGTACCAGGCAGAACCGGCAGGTTCTGACGCGTCAATACGAGCGCGAACGGGGTGTCATTGTGGCTGATGGCATACTGCCAGGCAGCAGATGTCTCGTTCGCGTCACCAGGACGCAGCACAGTTATGCCAGGAATAACGCGAAGCGCAGGCAATTGCTCAATCGGCTCATGAGTAGGACCGTCTTCACCTACACCAATCGAGTCATGGGTCAGGACGAAGATAGCCGGCAATTTCATCAGAGCAGCAAGACGCACAGCCGGGCGCAGATAGTCTGAGAATACGAAGAACGTGCCGCCGAACGCGCGTAGACCGCCATGGAGCAACATCCCATTCAGTGCACAGCCCATTGCAAATTCACGAACACCGAACCAGAAATTGCGGCCGCTGTAGTTCGCGGCGCTGTAGTTGCCGCCGTCTTTGATCATCGTGTTGTTGGAGCTGGCCAAGTCTGCGGAACCGCCAACCAATTGCGGAAGACGCTTGGCGATTGCATTCAATGCATTGCCTGAAGAGGCGCGAGTGGCAAGGGGCTTGTCTGCTGGCGTGTACTTAGGCAGATCCGCATCCCAGCCTTCTGGCAATCGACCGTTAATCGCATCGTCGAACTGCTTCGCAAGCTCGGGATGAGCCGCGCTGTATTCAGCAACAAGCTTCTTCCAAGCTTCTTCCGCCTGCTCTCCGCTGCTCTTCACCTTGCTGTAATGCTCGTATACTTCATCCGGCACCAGGAAATCCGGTGATTCCGGCCAGCCGTAGAATTGTTTCGTCAAGAGGGTCTCTTCTTTGCCAAGCGGCGATCCATGAGGGCCCACATGGCCGCCTTTACCACCCTTATTCGGGCTTCCGAAACCGATTGTAGTCTTGACCTCGATTAACGTAGGGCGAGTAACATCCGCCTTCGCTTCGCTGATTGCACGATCAATAGCAAGCAGATCGTTCTGCTCCTCAACACGGAGAACCTGCCAGCCATAGGATTCGAAACGCTGCTGTACGTTCTCGGAGAAGGACATATTGAGATCGCCATCAAGCGATATATCATTCGAATCGTACAGTACAATCAATTTGCCCAGCTTGAGATGACCGGCAAGGGATACCGCCTCAGAGCTTACCCCTTCCATCATATCGCCGTCGCCGCAAATGACATAAGTATGATGGTCAATAACCTTATATTGATCACGATTATAAGTCTCGGCAAGATGGGCTTCAGCCATCGCCATACCTACTGCCATCCCCACACCTTGTCCGAGTGGACCTGTAGTTGCATCCACACCTGCTGTATGACCGAATTCCGGATGTCCCGGAGTGCGGCTGCCCCATTGACGGAAGCTCTTCAGATCGTCAATTGTCAGATCATACCCGCACAAGTGCAGCAGACTGTACAGAAGCATCGAGCCGTGTCCAGCCGACAGCACGAAGCGGTCCCGGTTGATCCAGCTTGGATTGGAAGGATTGTGGTTCATTTGCTGCGTCCAGAGCACATAAGCCATTGGTGCCGCGCCCATAACGATTCCAGGATGCCCGGAATTCGCTTTCTCGATAGCATCGATCGCTAGTGTGCGTATCGTGTTGACCGACAGTTGATCGATCGTTGAATTGGTTGGTGACATGATTTGTCCTCCTATATTTTAGTGCTGTGTGGCCATTCCTGCTGCCCAGCCTCCAGGCAGTATCCATCGAATCCGCCCGTGTTACTTGCATTATTGTAACATTTGCTTTCTCGCTTTGCTACTGCACATCCATGAAATTATCAAGTCGATTCCGCATGTTCCCCTACAACCCATCCTGCATTTGCTGCTGCCATTGAGATTGCCGATAAACACCGGGGCTTACTCCGATTCTTGCCCGAAACATTCTGATGAAATAGTTGTCATCCGAATATCCGACCCTGGTACCAATTTCCCCTACCGTAAGCACTGAATGACTGAGTAATCGCTTCGCTTCCTCAATGCGCAAGTAATGCTGGTATTTCAATGGACTCATGCCCGTATGACGCTTAAGACATCTTGCGGCATAGTCGAAATTATAATGGAGAGTCCGCTCTAGCGCTTGTGCATCAAATGGCTCGGTGTAAGAAAGCTGTAAGGCCCTTTTCAGTTCTTCACAAATGCTCATGGAGCGGGATATCTTCTCACGCTTCAAGCCTACCTGAAGTCCCACTAGCAGCTCAGCCAGCTTCGCTTGAAGGTAGGAGGCATTCTCCTTGCATAACGTTCTGTGCAAAGCAACCATTTCATCAAGCAGCGGCCTGATCCGGATCAAGTCGATATTCGCATACTTGGGCAAATAAAGGTGCTGCTCGGTCGGAGTAATATCCTGATCCGTCCCTTGCGGCAAAATCGCAGACCAGCGGATCGAATGGGAGTCGATTGAACGGTAGGACAGGTTATGCTTGAAATGCACCCAGTAAACCTCCGTCTGCTCCTTGCAGGACTCATGCCCCCAATGCTGAAGCCCTGGCTCAAGCAGCAATAATTCCCCTGGCCCCACTTCGTAGGGACGGCCTTCCTCCGTCATGTAGAGGTTGCCTTTGACCACTATTAGCATATCGAACACTTCAAAGGAGCGTCTGAAATGCTGACCGCCAGGCCTCCATAAGCTATGGCCAACAGTGAGCAGGGAAGGCATCGGAGGGATGAATAGCTCCAATACTTGCATATTAACCTCCGTACGTCGTGGAATGGGATGTTATAAATAGGTCGAAAATGTGCTATTACTAGTCGGTTTATTGTCTATTGTAGCAAGATCAATCCCTATATTGTAGACACATAAGCAAAAAATATTAATTACAAGGAGCGATCAACCAAATGCGTTTTCGCCAAGTTCATCTGGACTTCCACACATCAGAGGCTATCCCCGGAATCGGTCAGCATTTCTCCAAGCAACAGTTTCAGGAAATGCTTAAGCTGGGCGCAGTGGATTCAATAACCATCTTCTCCAAATGTCATCATGGTTGGGCTTATCATCCTTCAGAAGCCAATGAGCAGCATCCGCACTTAACCTTCGATCTGCTGGGGGAAATGATTGCGGCTGCCCACGAGATTGATGTCAAAACTCCCGTGTATATATCAGCAGGCCTCGATGAAAAATTAGCACGACGTCATCCCGAATGGCTGATCCGAAATGCCGATGACCGAACACGCTGGGTGGACAGCTTCAACAAACCCGGCTATCACGAGTTCTGCCTGAACTCCCCTTATCTCGATATGCTTATTAAGCAGATCGAAGAAGTCGTCACCAACTACGATGCAGACGGGATTTTCCTCGATATCGTGGCTGTGCGTGAGTGTTACTGCCACACATGTGTAGCAGAGCTGCGTGCAGAGGGATTCGACCCTCGGAACAAAGAGGCAGCACACCGTCTCCATGAACGGACTTATGCCAATTACACCAAACGTGTTCGCGAAGCCATTGACCGCATAAAACCAGGCCTTCCTGTGTTCCATAACGGTGGACATATTCGCTGCGGACGCCGCGACCTGGCTGCAATGAATTCACACCTTGAGCTGGAATCACTGCCGACCGGCGGCTGGGGTTATGATCATTTTCCTTTCTCCGCTCGTTATGCACATGGATTAGGCATGCCCTTTCTCGGTATGACGGGCAAGTTCCATACTACATGGGGCGAATTCGGAGGGTTCAAACACCCGAATGCTCTTAGGTACGAAACCGCCTTGAGTATCGCGAATGGCGCCCGCTGTTCGATCGGCGATCAATTGCATCCAGCCGGATTGATGGATGAGACGACCTATCGTCTGATCGGGGCTGCTTACCGTGAAGTTGAACGCAAGGAAGAATGGTGCTCGGATGTCACTTCTGTCGACGATATTGGGCTGCTGGGTATCGAAGC
>JARBUQ010000054.1 GCA_029239545.1 Paenibacillus sp. | reverse complement strand
AATGGCCATCATGATTGTAGGGTTAGCTGGTATTGTTTTTGACTGGGGACAAGCCGGTAAATTAATCGCTGCAATATTTATGGTGCTGGGCATGTTCGTGATGCTTGGCAGTGTTGCCATTTACTTCTGGGCAGGCATGCTGTCCACAAGCGCGGTTTCATTGGATTGTCCTGAATGCGGCAGGAGGACGAAGATGTTGGGAAAGACCGACCGCTGCATGTTTTGTAAAACTGTGCTTACATTCGATCCCGCTTATGCCGAGAAAACAGAGACTGTAGAACCAACTGCACCAACTTCCTAATTGCCAATCCTGCCGATCATAAAAGAAAGAACACCCTGAAGATGCGCTGCAATAGCGATTCTCCAGGGTGTTTTTTTCAAATACAGCAAATGCCTGACCAGGGCACATATCCATAACATAGCTGTGTCACTTGGGAACGGCAATCCGAATGAACAGCTCGAAGGAAGCGGTATTCCGGCTGTAGCGATTCGTCATTCTAACACGATACGCCCTAGTCTCCTCTCCCGTACGGACGCGATACGTGTCTGCGGAGATATGGACTGCTGCCGTTTCGGGATAATGGACCTCCAGTAAACAGACGCCGGCGTCTACCTGCAAAGCACCCGACTGCAGCAGGCTGGGTTTATCGCGGAACAAGAACGTCTGCTCGACTTCATTTACCTCCTGAATAAATACGAAAGAATCCCTCACCAGCAATGTCCGAGACATGTAGTCCCATTCCCATTCCCTGGTATAGCTTTCAAGCTCAGGTGCATCATAAGCTTTGCTCAGCTCCAGCTTGTACCTGACTATGGTGCCATCGTCGAGGCAGTCGATAACGCTTGCGAACCGTTCCCGTCCGGGAGTCTGGTCCTTCCCGTTGATAGACGGTACCGAATGCCCCCGCGAGGAGGTGAGCAAATGCTTGTAGCGCTCCTGGGAAAAGGTCGAGTAGTTATATTCGGGTGCCCCCAAATCCGGCATGACGTTTTTACCGGCCACGTGCAGTATAAAATGACCGATATCGTTATGATTGTGAGGCTCGTCATTATGCCCTCCTTTGGCCGCAAAAGCCAGCAGCTTTCCGTGCTCGATCGTCCTCTTGTCAACCAGCCACTGGGACTCCCTCAGAAACGTCATGCCCGATGCCTGCTTCTGCTCTTCCGCTGCTCCAGCAACTGCCGTCCATAACAAACTTCTGGACAAATACGACCAGCGGGCGATAGACTCAGCGGGCATCCGCACGTTCTGCTTGGGCACCATTCCGTATGACAGATCGAGCTGTTGCTCCAAGCGCACCGCCAAATATCCAGGGAGGCTCGCCTGCTCCCCGCAGTCGGAGAAATTTACGACACTGCCTTCTGACAGCATAATTACATGCGGAAAAGCAGCTATCGCCTTCACCTGAGGATGCTCCAGCAAGCGAAGCCGATCAGCTGTACGTTCCCGGAGCAGCTCAGCAAAAAACACGAAGGAAGCAAACCCGTACGTCCAGTAATCAAGTCCTTCCGTGGTCACTCCCTCCTGATCGAAGCCCTCCAGATAACATTGCAAACCTTGAATGATCCTGCCCAGCAGCAAGCTGAGCTCCTCTTCATCCTCGATCAAATAAAGCGCTGCGCAGCCAATTGAGGATGAACAGACGGACTGCCAATTGGTCGTTGCCGTCTGCCACCAGAACGGATAGTTGAGGTAAGGACGGAACACACGTTCCGCCACTTCCTTCCTAACACGATAGACTAGAAACGGATCCAGTCTCACACCCAGAGTATGAATCATTTCCATCAGTTGAAAGGCTGTTTCTGCGGCAAGCAGTCCCAAGTTCTCTCGCGGGTCCGGGCGCTTCTTTCCATAAGAGGAAGGCTCCAGGGAAACGACTGCAGTCAATTCCCAAATGTAAAGATTACACAGCTCCCACATCCGCTCCTGAACAGCTCCGATCCACTTGTCGCTCCCATCAAGATGAGCAGCCATACCGAGCAAGGCCAGTTCGTTCAGCCGTTGTGTCAGCAATCGGTCGTAAGTTTCCCGCTCCCCGCTTCGGGAGTATTCCGTAAAAATCTGATAAGTGATCTGCTCGGGCTGTCGATCGCCAATTTGCTCAGCCGCACGCAGCATCTCTGCCACCAGTCGTGCTGAATCCGGATCGCAGCCGAGTCGCTCTTTAACGGCAGAATCGTGAATTTCCGAGAACAGCCTGAAGCCGGTTCGTGTCCCCTCCTGCAAAGCGTCACGGATCGTTTTGGCGCTATATATTGCAAACACTCCTCCCTGTTTCTCTATCCGAAGTAGTCGTCTATTTGACCAAGAGCATACTCCCATAAAAAAAATCAGAGGGCGCTGCAATCAGCTCCCCCAGGTTAATTCTGTTACTTGTTCATGAGTTTGTATTGAGCTGCAAATTCCTGCATGATCTTCAGTACCTCGGCGTTCTTTTTCATATTGGCCACGTACTCGTCCCACTGTTCCATCGTAATTTGTCCCATGACAGCTTTGTTTTGCATGGTCGTTAGATCTTTGAACAAGTCCGCTGAGCGTTTATTATTCGTATCGGAGATCAGACCGCTGAACGGGTTGCTCTTGTTATCGCCCATTTTGGACTGGTATTGATCAAGGGCACTCTTCATCGTTTTTACGGCTTCATCAGGCGCACCTGTAATGCTGTTGAACGATTTGTATTTATCGTACGAATTCACGATCGTATAAGCGACGCCGATATCTTTTTTGATCAAGTCTGCATTCATCGATTTTTCTCCGTTGACCATCTTGTAATGAGTTCCCTCAATACCAAACTTGAAGAAATCGTTGATCTCTTGAGAAGCCGACTTATCCAGAACCTGCAAAATGCGGAGCGCTTTTTCCTTGGAGACCGATTTGGGAATCATAAATGCCCCGTAATAGCCACTGGAGCTGTTATACGCCGTATTGCCTGCTTTTCCTTTCATAGGAGGGATGATGGCCAGCTCTGCTATAGGAGTAATTTTTTTCAAATCCTCCTGGATGCCCCAAAACTCATGAATCGGAACTCCAAATGACCCCACCTTGTTTTGCTTGACCAGATCGATTTCCTGACGGAATTTCAGAACCGGGAACTCTTTAGGCAGAAGCCCGTTCGAGTACCAGCTGCGCATGCTTTGCAAATAATCCTTGTACTCCGAAGACATCCACTGAAGCTGCATTTTATCGCCATCAAGCTGCGGCTTATTCACTCCGAACGAAGCGGCAATGATGCTGCCGGCCATATCCATGTATTCCGTGCTAACCCCAAGAGGAATCGTATCACTTTTCCCGTTTTTATCGGGGTCTTGTGTAGCGAAAGCCTTTAATACAGCTTCATATTCCTCCAAGGTAGTCGGCATTTTCAAATTGAGCTGGTCCAGCCAGTCCTTGCGGATTACAATCGCATTGGCCGTATCGCCAGTCGTATTAGGAATTCCGTATATTTTTCCGTCTACCTTGGAGAAGTCGTAAATATCCTTTGGGATCGCCTTCAGGTTCGGAAATTGTGAGAAATCACCAAGCAGTGAATCCAGATCCCAGAACGCTCCCTGGCGAATCGCATTCACGATTGTAGTTTCGTTCGTTTGCTTGACCGTTGTGACATCCGCTAAAGTATTGGAGGATAAAGCTAGGTTGATTTTGTCGGTATATCCGGAGCTTGGAACAAACTGATAGCTGATCTTGGCATTAAGCCGTTTGAACAACTCTTGATAAAATGGACTCTGCTCCACATTTGGCGGTTCATTCCACAGCAGTGTGGACCAGGAGAAGCTCACAGGCTCCTGAACAGCCTTGGGCGATTGCTGAGGAGCTGCGGAAGGTGCTTGGGTAGGTGTTGTTCCGGTAGTGTCATTGCTGGAGCATGCTGTCAGCATAACGGCTGTCAATACGGTCGGCAGAATAAGTTTCCCCTTGTTCATAAATCATGTTCTCCCTTCGATCTTTAGCGGATTTAGGTTACCCTTTAACAGAGCCAAGCAAAACGCCCTTTGTAAAATATTTCTGCAAAAATGGATAAACGACTAGAATAGGAAGCATGACGAGAACAAGCGCCGCCATTTTGATTGTTTCTGGCGGAAGCTGCGCTGAATTCGGATCCATGGCCATACTGGAAAGATCAGCAACCGTCTGCGTCTGATTTTGAATGATCAATTGATTCAACAAAACCTGCAGCGGCCATTTGTCTGCGCTCTGAATGTAGATGACCCCGGCAAAGTATAAGTTCCATTGACCTACTGCGAAAAACAGGGAAAACGCGGCGATCATCGGCAGCGATAACGGCAGGATAATGCGCCACCAAGTCATGAGGTCATTGCAGCCATCAATCTGCGCGGCATCCTCCAGGCTGTCCGGGAGCGATTGAAAAAAAGATTTCATAACAAAAATGGTCCATGCGCTTGTAAGTCCGGGCAAAATTAACGCCCACAGTGAATCGATCAACCCCAGCTCTTTAACAAGCAAATAATTAGGAATCATCCCTGCACCGAACAGCATGGTGACCAAAACCATGGTCAGCAGAAAACGTCTGCCCGGCAAATCCTGTTTGGTAACCCCGTAGGCGAAGGACGTGCTGAAAATCAGATTCAGTACGGTCCCGGTCAATGTAATCAATACCGTTGACTGAAAAGAGTTGATGAAGCTGTTCGAGGATAAAATGTATCGGTACGAATCCAATGACCATTTCTTCGGCAAGAAATAAAATTCACCCGGCACATACGCATTGCGATCCGTAAACGACACAGCAATCACGTACACAAACGGCAGCAGCATGCATACTGCCAATAAAATCAAGAAACCATAAATCCACCAATCAGCAATTTGCATTCGTTTTCCGGCCATCTTGTCGTCCCTCCCTTGCTAATACAGGCCGTCATGTCCCAACCGCTTGGCCAGCCGATCCGCACCGAACACCAGCATCAGACCGATAAGCGATTTGAACAGCCCGACTGCCGTGCTATAGCTGAATTGCCCGGACAAAATGCCTTGTTTGTAAGTATACGTGTCAAACACATCACCTACAGGGAGAACCAGCGAGTTCAGCATCAGCAAAATTTGCTCGAAACCAACATCCAGCATATTCCCCAGCCGCAAAATTAACAGAATAACGATCGTACCGCTAATCGAAGGCAGCGTGATATGCCAGATTTGCTTCCAGCGTCCTGCACCGTCCACTATGGCGGCTTCATAAAGCTGCTGATCAATGCCCGCTATGGCGGCCAGGAAAATAATTGTTCCCCATCCGACCTCCTTCCAAATGCTTTGAGCAGTCAGCATCGCCCAGAAATAACGCGGGTTGGTCAGAATGGCCACTGGTTCAAAGCCTAAGGTGACCAATGCTTTATTAATCATCCCGATATCCACGGAGAAAAATAAAACCGTAAAGCTGGCCACGACAACCCAGGACATGAAATGAGGCAGATACACGATCGACTGGATGACCCTTTTAAAGCCTTCCTTGCGTACTTCGTTCAAAAGAATCGAAAGCGCTATGGGCAGCGGGAAAAAGAATACCAGGTTCAACAAACTGATCATGATCGTATTGCGGAACAAGATCCAAAAATCATTTTTTGAAAAAAACACTTGAAAGTGCTCGAGGCCTACCCACGGGCTCTTCCAAAAGCCCTGAAACGGGTTGTAATCCTTAAAAGCGAGCAATAGCCCCCACATGGGAACATACTTGAATATTACAAAGTACAAAAAACTCGGCATCACCAGCAAATAAATATATTTGTATCGCCTGACACGTTGCCACAAGACGGTAGACACGGTCCCTCACCTCCTTTCGTTGATATGTAGGCACATCATATGACAGGAGGCGGAACGTGCGAAAGAGTTACATTTTGACTGCACACAAGTGAGATGCAGTGGGCATAATCCCCGGTAATGCAGTTATTTTTTGTCCGTTCCGGGTACCGATTCAAAAAATGAATGCCCATCTTCAGTCCAATGGATACGCAAAAACCTCTGCCGCAGGTTGCCGAAGCTCTGCACAGAGGCTTGCACGAACGGCAAACGCTCACCGCTTTCTTAACGATTCGCGATACTGGGTTGGATTCTGCCCCATAATCTGTTTAAATACTCTTCGGAAGGTTTGCTCTGTATAACCTACCTCACGAGCAATGACCTGCATGGGAAGATCTGTTTCTGCGAGCTTTCGCTTGGCCGCCTCGATTCGAAGTCCCGATACGTATTCCACAAAGGTTGTGCCGATTTGTCTGGCAAATATACGGCTGAAATAAGACGGACTCACTTTGAAATACTCGGAAATTCTCGGCAGAGACAAATCATCACCAAGATGCTCCGGCAGCCATTTCAACACCGATTCGACAATTTTTCCGGTAGAGCTCGTTCGCTCCTCCTCGGCCATCTCGAACAGAATAGGCAGCAGTCGGCTGACAAAAAAGCTCTCGATCTCCTGAATCGTATGACAGTCATGAATCGCAGAGAAGGCCAGCAGTTTCATAAACCGCTTGCGGTTGACCTCCGATTGGTGGATATAATATTGCGACAAAGCTGTATACAGCATATGGTAGGTTTGATAGATCGTTTCTACTTTTTCCACATCGGTAACGGTATGCAGGACAATATCGTTAAAGGAGCGCAGCACTTCCTCCCGATTGCCTTCACGCAAAGCAGCCAGCATCGTTTTTTCCAATTCAACCGGGTAACGAAAGCTGCTCTCTCTCTGATTGCGGTCTTCAAATCGCAGAATTCGGTTCCCCCCCTCCGTCAGCCGGTATTGGAGAGCTTCCTGCGCTTCGTTATAGGATCTGCGCAGACCATCAGGCCCTCCATGATAGGCACCGATTCCAACTGATGCCGGAAACTTCAAAAAGGATTGAACGGAGATGCGAATCGATTCAGCCAAACGATAGTGTACCTCTGAAACTTGATTGCCCAGCTGTCCATTATAAATCTGCAGCAGCAAAATAACGCGTCCAGCCTGTACGGCCTGAAGAACGAGACCACCAAGCTGCATCTGCTGCAGGGTATCCTTGCATATGCTGGATACGGCCAGCACAACCAGTGGCTTCTCATCTTTCCTGAACCGGTTGCTTTCTTCAATTTGTTCCGACTCCACAATCATGACGCAATACTGACCGCCAGAGGCCAACCCATGATGCTCCACCTGTCTGTCCAGCCAATCATCGGATATCGTTATATAATGGCCATACAGCAGTTCCAGAAAAAACTGGTCCCTGACGAAAAGCTGATGCTGCGTATTTAAATCATCGAGCTGCTTGTCTTTCCATTTCAGTTGATTGCGAATGATTTGCCATTCATTGCCGAGACTGCCTTCTGTTGCAGTGCCCCCCATTTCCTCAACCAGATCGCGGATCGGTTTGTACAATTTACGGGACTGGACATAAATAAGCGTCGTCCCGATCAGCAAGCCCAAACCGCAGATGCTTACGTAGATCAGGATCAGTCGTTTATGAAAGCCGTAGATCGCATCATTGGGAATGTCCAACAGTACCGCCCAGCCATTGTAGGACGAATTGGCATACAGCAGCACATCTTCTTTGCTGCTTCCTTGTAAAATACCGGCATTCGCACTTCGGTTCAGAAAACGAGATATCAAATCTGCCGACATAGGTTTGCCGGCCATGCCATTGGCAGGATCTGCAATTATGAATCCATGGGCATCGACAACCGTGAGCTCACCCAGGAGGGATATCCCGCCTGCAGTCTGAAAGAGAAAGGTAGGTTTCATGTATACGGCCAGGTAAGCCCTGGGCTTATCCGCAAAAAGGGGCACAGCCTTGATGAACGAAAGCATATTTAGGCCATCGAAAGGACGACCATATCCCCATCCAAGCTTTGCAGCCAATTGTTCCGTATACTCATTGGAGTTGTATTTCTGATACCCATCCTTCGTGGAGAGCATAATATTTTCTTCGGGGATGAAAATATCAATCGAATAAATATTGGAGAAAGCCTGTTCAAGCGAATGCAGCTTTTTGACGATACTCGCAAGCTTCATATAGTCGACACCGTTTGCCTGCACGTATACCGCATCCAACAACTCGGGATCATGCAGCAATGGAGACAAGGCTCGCTGAATGGACTCCAGTCGATTATCAAGGCTCAGTTGGATTTGCTTAACCGTTTCCAGGGAAGAGAGGTCGACTTGTTCCTCCAGATGCCGGCTTGTGACCGCATAAGACAACAGGGACAACAGCAACGCGATGATAATCGCGGTCGCTGTGCCGAAGACGATTAGTCGGATGTAATATCGATTCGAGAACCAAGCCATCGATCGTCTGAAAGTCTTGAACAAAAACCATCTCCTCCTCTCTTCGGTTTACCGCTTCCCTAACAGGTTGTTCTTGCTTGCCAGCGTATTGATGTATCGATCGGGTACATCAGGATCGGCAATCGAGTATAAGGGATGGAGGTCATATCGATATTCGTGTCCCCCGGCGTCAACGCGAACAGCTTAAGGGCTGCCAGACGTTGATATTCGTGACTGATATAACCCGTTTTGAGTATGACCACTTTATAATCTTCCAGACGAAGACCCAATTGCTTAACAAATTCCGGATCGTATACCGGAACTCTTTTTTCCGTTATAATAACGGTAATTTTTCGAATTGTCACTACTGCCGTGCGAACCCCCGTAACCGTTTGCAAAGCAAGTACATGCGCCACTGCACGAAGCGGCAGGGCGCCGGGACGCGGCGATAGCTTTCCAAGCTCCAGATGGACTGCGGCTCCTACACCTTCCGCCTCACATGTGTTCAAGGCCTGAGCGTCCGCAATAACGGCAACGAGTGCATCCTCAAGCTCTCTCTCCATTAACCTGTTCAATACGAGAGTCAGGTTCTCCGAGGCGCCTGCGGTAGGATTATCGCCGGTATCGGAGATAAGCACAGGCCGTGCAGGGTGCTCAAGCGCAATATCCAAACATTGATCCAATGGATAAGCCGGCGTGGAGTATTGAAACTGGTGACGGCGTTGCCAAAAATTATCGGCCAGCAGCTCAGCAGCATCACGCAGATCATCACGATGGCGTCTTTCACCTGCGACTATGACACTTACGCTGTGGTGGGGAGTATCGGCCCAGGGAAATCCCAGCAAATAATCGGCGCTCATTATATTCAGGTGCTCACTTACGGTTTCTCTGATTAACTGGAGCAGCTCTTTCATAGGGGATACATCCGACTCCGATTGTTCGCCGCACAGCAGCATGGGCATTCTTATACATTCGGTCACGACTTCCAGGCCGCCATCCAATATGGAGAGCAGCAGCTCCGCCGCCCTGATTCCGGTCTCATAGGTATCTACATGCGGCGCAGTGCGATAAGCAGCAAAAGCATTAGCCGAAGCGGTCATGCTCTCTGTTATCGTAGCATGCATATCCAGAGCGCACACAATCGGAACAGCCGGTCCTACCAGCTCGCGGACCGCAGCCAGCAAATCGCCCTCTGGGTCCTCCACTCCATCCGCAAACATGGAGCCATGAAGCGCCAAACATACCCCGTCCAGTGGGCCTGCCTCCCGAATTGGATTAATAATGGCATTCTTCATAGTTTCGTAAGCTTCTCGCTCAACGGTACCCGAGATCATAGCACGACCGTAAAAGGTCGGAACGAGTGTCACACCGCTTTCCTTCAGCTTGTCAACGATCCCGCCGAAGGGATGCTTTGAGCCATCACATTTCAAAAAAATATCTTCCGCCCAAAGTGCATCAAAGTCTGTCATGCTCGTTTGCGGTAACGTGAAGGTGTTGGACTCGTGCATCATACAACCTACAGCGATCCTCACATTGCCCCCTCCCCACGGTCCGTCCGTGTCACCTCTGCATATTCGTCGATATTAGAGGGCAGCTGTGCTGCGGCGGCAGGGTCAATGACAAATTCAACATTTGCATGCAGCTGTAAAAAAGTAGCCGGAAGTTCGGATGTAACCGGATGAGTCATTACTTTTGCGAGAATTCCAGCCTTCTTCCCACCGACAACGACCATCTTGATCGTTTTGCATGCTAGCGCCGTCCCTATCCCATAAGTAATGGCATGTGTTGGAACAGCCTGCAAGGATCCGAACAGCGGCGCGTACAGCTCCCGGCTCTCTTCGGCGATCGGCGTGATGTAACATTGGGCCGGTATGGCTGCTCCGGGCTCGATAAAACAAATATGGCCGTTCATGCCTAAACCCATTAACTGCCAGTCCACGCCCCCATAAGAGTTAATCGTCTGCTCCAGCTTCCTGCATTCGGCTTCGGGATCAGCAGCGGTTCCGATCGGGATATGCCACTCCCCGGGCGAACGCGACAACCGATCCAAAAAGTGGTGCTTCATATAGCTATAGTAGCTCTCGGGATGCTCCGGCGCGATGCCGATCTGTTCATCGGGATTGATCAACACGGCTCTGGAGAAATCCAAAACACCCAAACGCTCCCGACGAACCCATTCCTCATAAATTCCTGTAGTCAATGGTGTAGTCCCGGTAGTCATGCCCAGGACAGCATCAGGCTTCGCTTCCAATTGCCGTACAAGCGAATCCGACACATACGCGGCAATCTGCTCCAGCGGCAGTATGGTGATTTTTAGTTTACTCATCTGAACCCGCTCCTTTGGATTGTGTATACTTTATCATATCTATCATATCCGTTAGCCGTCTATGTCGGGAGAGTTAATATTTGTCCGGTGCAAATCGAAGCGAGGCAAGACATCATCAGCCTTACCGCTTGATTTTTGTCCTGAGAGCAGCTTAGAGGCAAAAAATGAACGCGGCCTTTTCCTTTTGTTGTCATTCTTTGCTTCGTGTCGCAATGCTCTGAACCATCTCGTTGGCTGACATATGTCCAGCCTTTTGTGGTATAGTGAGATCATTATTGTGTTCGAGGTGTATATTTATGCTCCCCATTCAACGTAAACATAGGCTGATTGAGCATTTGGCTAAACATGGCGCAGCAACCATTGCAACCTTGAGTCAAATTGCCGGCGTATCAGAAATGACCATAAGGCGCGACCTGAAGCTCCTGGAGGATGAGGGAATCGCTCAGCGTTCCCACGGAGGCGCCCTGTACCTACCAACACAAGAGCCTCCGCTTGTCGAGAAATCCGAAAAAAATACGGAAATCAAAACGGAATTGGCGGCATATGCAGCCCAGCATTTCGTTTCAGATGGGGACGTGTTGATTCTGGAAGGAGGCACTGCCGTTTCCCGTATGGCTCCACTGTTAGAAGCCTTCTCCAGCTTAACGGTCCTGACGAATGGCCTGGACACGCTATCCGTTCTTCGCAGACTTGCTTCCAAGCATATGGTGGTTGGCTCTGGTGGAGAGCTCAGAGAGCCCTCTGGCACCTTTGTTGGACAGAACGCACAGAAGTTCTTTGAATCGCTGCATGCGGATACCGCCTTCTTATCGGCTCTGGGTTACACGGCTGAAGCCGGCTTTACCGACCCGAACTTGTCGGATACGCACATCAAGCAATGCATGATTCGCTCTGCTCGTCGCACCGTCATGTTGATCGACTCCTCAAAATTCGGTCAACGGTATTTAACGGCCGTCACTGCAGCCTCAGGCATTAGCGCAGTTGTCACGGACAAGGGAATACCGGAGAATATGCGAATGCACCTTCAGGAAGCCGGCGTTGCCGTTCATATTGTATAACAACTCAAGGGGTATCCCCCTTTTTTTTATACTCACACCTCAACCCCCCCCCGCCTATCTGTTAACCTGATTCAAACAAATAAAAAAACCTCTAGAACAGCAGCTGCTCCAGAGGTTGGCGATTGATACCAGTAATAAGATTATTAGAATTATGGCTTTGCTTCCAACGTTTTCTTTATCACATCCCAGATCTCCGGCACTTCATAGCCTCGTCTCCAGGAAGCAACTCCCGCCAAATTATATTTGCGGACAAGCTCCACTCTTGCTTTCATGGAAACTTCATCCTCCAGCCAAACTTTAATGAGCTGATCTCCATCCTTGTATTCCACATAATATTGACCAATTTCAGGTAAAAAGACAGGCGTTAAATTCTTTTCCTTGACCAGCTTCCGCGCCGTATCCATAAACACAGCTCTGGAGGTGACCGAGGTTTTGCCATCCTTCACTTGTTCGGTCCAGATGCGGGTATAAAAAGGCACACTCAATACAAGCTTGTCCGGCGGAACCTTATCTTCTTTCATGATCTGGACAATTGATTTCTCTACCCAAGGCAAGGAAGATACAGAGCCTGCTACAGGACTGCTTGCCCAATGCTCATCATAAGCCATTACCATCATGTAGTCGACAGTCTCGCTAAGCGCTTGGCGATCATAGAACATCGACCAGTTCTCACTCGTAGATTTAACCGTCACATCAATAGAGACAACCAGACCCTGTTCATGAAGCAAAGGTGTCATTTCGCGCACGAATTGCGTCAGATTGCCTTTATCCTTCAAGTTTACATTCTCAAAGTCAATATTGATTCCTTGCAGCTTGTACATTTGAGCGTAAGACAGCAGCTGTTTGATCATCTTAAGACGCTTATCGTAAGTAGATAAGGCTTCTGTAGTAATCTTCGGATCAAAATTATTATCGAATAATGCCCACACCTGGAGATTGTTGGACTGGGCCCATTTGACATAAGCCGCATCCCCCATATTCTTAATATTGCCTTCTCCATCCATAAGATGAAACCAAGTAGGGCTAATCACGTTAAGTCCCGGCATAGGATCAATCTGAGCAGTATCCGGATTCTTAGTGACGACTTGCTCCCATGTCAAATTGAGCTTTCCTCCGACCGGCTTCCACGGGACGAATGGATCGGCTTGCTTGAGAGCAGGCACAACCTCTATATGGCTGAGCGCGATACTCTTCTTATCCACATACCCTGTAATTCCATTCTTACGCTGCACATGATACCATCCATCGGTCTCCGCAAGAATCGAAACTTGCTCCTCTGGCTGCAAATCCGCAACTATAGGGAACTTGATCCCACCGGATGTACGCATAGGAATCGGCTTCGATAAATCATGATGATCCCCGTGTCCTCGGACTCACGAATATCGAGACCATAATATTCAAGCAATGGATCGATTGGCATGTATATTAGATTCCCTTGCTTCTCAAGCGGAAAACGCAGGGTAAATGCTTTGTCATTCATCATTCCTGTAATCGTGTTCGTCTTGAGACGGACGACTTTATCCTTAGTGGTGATGATTACAGAATCCGACGAAGCCTCATTCAACACAGTCGGATCGACTTTTTCCTGAATGAAAGATAGAGGCAGCTTCAAGCTCTCCTTAGTACCCTTGCCTTCTTCCTTCCAAATCGCTCCCTGATAATAAATCGGCTGTTTCATATTGTTCAAATCAGGCTCAACATGGTCATGATTTGGATAATACACTGAATACCAATAATAAGTCCCTCCGGCCGAGCACAATGCAATAATGAATAAAATAAACCAGGACCAGAATCGAAACCCGCTTCGTTTCGGTCGTCTGGCAGTCGAATTCACAGATAGCTCCATCGTTCCCTCCCTAAGTGGCACGTTCTGCCGCATGACACAAAAAAGATGCATCCGAATCCTCTCCTTAAGTGGGGAAGAAGTCGGACACATCTAGTATACTTGAAACATTCAAATGGATCGACTGAGAAAATACGTCAATGTGTCTGCGCACATGCGGGACATAACCCATGAACCTCTAACCGGTGTCCTCTGACCTGAAATCCAGTTTCATTCGCAGCTGCATGCTCTACTTCATGAAGCGGCGTATGCTCGAAATCAACAATAACTCCACAGTTATCACAGATGGCATGATAATGATCGGACATGTCCGAATCAAATCGACTGGAGTCATCACCATAGGTCAGCTCTCGTACTAAGCCTGAGTCAATAAACACTCTGAGGTTATTGTACACTGTAGCCACACTCATGCTTGGGAAACGATCTCCTAATGCCTTGTAAATATCATCAGCTGTCGGATGCGACATGGAATCCAACAAATAGCCAAGTATAGCATGCCTTTGAGGGGTCATTCGGACACCGGTCATTTTAAGTTTCTCTAATGCTTGTTCGAATCGGAATGTCATCCTGCTCACCACCACAAAGTTTGTTAGATATGCCAGCTTCCCTTTATTTTACGATCGTTTCCTTGTCTTTGTCAATCCGCACGCTGAAAGGAGATGCCTGCGTTCTTGGTTTCTGCCTTGATTTCATATTGTCCGGAGCCGATTTTGCCTGTTATTCGTTTCTCCGAAACATCCAGCGGAAGATTCGTGGAAATTCCGTTTCCGCGGCCATCAACCTCGTAGCTGCCATCTGACGGTAGCCTGACATCAATTTTGCCATTGCTAGTCTCTAAGGACCAGTCTCCTCCAACTTTACGACTCGAGAGGGTGATCCCACCATTACTGGTCTCCACATCCACGGAGCCGGCCACTTCATCAATATTGACTTTCCCGTTCTGGGTATCTGCCTTCAGCTTGCCGGTAATACGTTCAGCAGTAATCGAAGCATTCGAAGTCATTAGCTCAGCATCTCCGGTTATATCCTGAGCTGTAACAGCTGCATTAGAGGTGTGCAAATTCACTTCGCCCCTTACTGAAATCGCTTTGATTGCTCCATTACTTGTACGGCCGTACACTCTTCCTTGCATATCATTTATTGTCACACTAGCGTTAGTCGTTTCCACTTCGAGGAGATCCTTGATCGGCAGCTTGGCTGCTTCAATCTTGCCGTTGCTCCCTTTGATCGACCAATTGAGCTTCCTTTCCGGGACGGTGATCACTAGCTCAATGTAAGGCTTACGGGCAAATCGGTTAACATCGCTCATACTGGAAATCGTTACGTGACTCCCCTCGCTAACATCAATATAAGTCCCTTCAGCTACTTCCTTAGCTCCTTCTTCATCACTTCGGTTCACCCAAACGGTTCGCTGTATTTCAATATTATTCCCTGTCCCTAATTGAATAATGACGCTGCCGTATGGATTATCAATCGTCACTTTTTCTGTTTGGTCGGTTATCGAAACTGACGTATTGCCCATCTCGAACTTGCGGCCAAGATCGCCTTTGACAATCGATTCCCAATTCATCCCGTCGAACCATTGGGTAGGATTCCATTTGGCCTGAGTAACCCCAACTACGCCTATCGCAATGACAACCGCAATTAATACGCCGCCAATATCCAGCCTCAGCTGCTTCTCAACCTTTTGATATTTCAAATTCACCCATAAATACTCCAGACCTAGCAAGATTAGAATGAGCGGCCACCAGTCGAGCAAATAGCCCAAATAATTCGTATCTGCCATCTGATCCGTCAACAGCAGACCGCCCACTGTTACCAGAACGAGTGCAGAAGTAATTCTGCCAACTTTTATCATCTGAACAATCCTCCGTAATCAAAATGAAAACAAATCGTTAATGATCCATTATTTCTTCCTCAGAAATAAGTAGACTCCAATAATGATAAGAATTACGGCACCAATATAAGAGCCCGCCGTACTGACAAGCTCGGTTAACCACGCTGGCTTGCGGCTTAATACGAAGAACAGGGCGCCTACTCCGATTAACAGCCACCCTGCACGATTGCCGCTGGTGAGTGATTTCAGAGAGCCGGCCTCTTCGTTAAGAAAATCATTTGGGTCAGCGAATAAGGAATGGCGTCTCGCATTGATTCGATCCGTAAGCTGGAGTGCGTCGAATATACTATAGAAGTAAATCACAGGGATTAACAAGGAGAACAATGTAATAAGCGGAATGTTCGCATTGGCGCTAAGCGAGAGCTGCACGATGGCAAAGATGTCGAGAATAATGGTTAGCATGACCAGGATCCCCCGCTGCATTAAGCCCAGATAGAAGTGACCTGTACCCGGTACAAGAAAAGAAAGAAAGCCAGCAGCGAATTTGCGCTTCAGCGGCATTGGTGCATAAGGCTGGAACGGAAGTCCCTGAGGAGGAAAATGGTTCATGTTCATCTCATTCCATGATCGGTTCATTCCATCGTCACCTGCCTTGGGCTCGGGTTGAGGCGGGAATAGGGGTTGTTTGTCTTGTTCAGTCATCTTCAGTTCCTCCTGATAAGTAGAATAGAGACTTATAGTCGGTATATCGCTTCACTCAGAAGCTCAATACCTGTGTATATAGTGTGGGAGACCGTTTCCCGAACAGCCAGGCTGAATTCTCCTCCCTGAAGTCCGATAACATTGGAATAAACACCGGTTACAATGAAAAAGAACGTTGCAGCTGTTGCCAGCATGGCATTCATGAGCTTCTGGTGCTTGCCGATTGCAATAGGAACGGACGTGGAGCTTATGACGGAAGGCTTCCTGTCCAACTGCTTCTGTTGTGCCGTTACAGCATCCATGACTTGATCCGTAAACGTGTCAGAAGGCTGCTCAAGCGACATATTAGGCTTCATTTTGCTCCATAACCGATCCGTATTCATGCGGATTCGCCTCCATCCATTTCTGCTTTAATTTCGCCTTGCCTCTTAGCAAACGGGTTTCCACAGTTTTGACTGGCAGTTCAGCGATTACAGCAATTTCTTGTACAGACAGCTGTTTATAGAAGTACAAGAACAAGATCAGCTTGTATTTGTCGGGAAGCTTGCTGATTAGCTGCTGCATCTGCTCCTGGCCTTCCTTGGCAACCGCACGTTGCTCGGGATTGTCGTCAATGGGTGCCGCTCTGTCCCGTCCAAAGCGCAGCAGCTTAAGAAGCGGATTGTTCGCTCTGGACCGCTTATAATCGGTTACAGTATTCGCGGCAATGCGATACAACCATGTAGAGAATTTGGCATCCCCGCGAAATTGCCCCAAGGCTCGATGGAGCTTGAGAAACACTTCCTGGGATAAGTCTTCCGCCGTTTCACGATGGCCGATCATTTGGATGAGGAGCGTAAAAATATAGCCCTTGTGCCGCTCCACCAGCTCGCGAAAAGCGGCCAAATCTCCGGTCCCAGCTGCCAGAGCCAGCCGCTCATCCGTCTCTCCAGATGGATCCATCGTTTCACCGCCTTTATTTGATCACACAACATTAGACGTAAGGATTCAGGAATCTCCTTCATTGTCACAAAAAAATCTTTGCGGAAAGTGTATTCGCAGTTCCCGACGCGAAACACGGCGTAAAACACCGCGCAAAACCAAGTTTATTTAATCTTATGGTTCAAGTTTATCATTTACCGCCCGGTCGGTTCTAGTTTTCATTGACTTGGAGAGGACAACCCGATTAATATTCAACTTGAGGAAATCAAATGGGAGGTTGCTATGAGATACTTAATTATGACTGATCTTGAAGGCGCGGCTGGCGTAGATTCCTTCAAGCAGACGAGAACGATTGATCCTGCCGAGAAGGGCAGCGGGATGAAACAGCTCGCTCGTGAGGTTAATGCCTGCGTTGAGGGTATTAAACAAGTGGATGCTGAGGCAGAAGTAGATGTAATTGATGGACACGGCACTGGCGGCTTGTTTCCGGATGATCTTGCAGGCAGCAATTACTTGTTGTATAAAGACTTCCAGCATGATTGGTCCCGTTATACCGCATTGTTGTATGTGGGCCAGCACGCGATGGCAGGAACGATTGACGCTCCTCTATGTCACACTTATTCATCGCTCAGTGTCCAGTATTATCGGCTGAATGATGTTTATATTGGCGAGTTCGCTGCTTTTGCCAATTATGCAGGGTTGAATGGCGTACCGACGATTTTCCTCGCGGGAGATGACAAGGCGGCGCTTGAAGCGCAAATGTTCGTCCCGCAGATCGAAACAGCGGTGACCAAATTTGGCAAGGGCCTCGAAGCGGCAGAGCATCTGAGCTCGGACGAAGCGTGCCGCTCAATCCGTGAAGGCGCCAAGCGAGCTGTGCAGAGACTTGCTGAGATTCCACCCTTCAACCGGTTTCAGGCTCCATTCATCTTCGAAGCCCGCAATTATGAGCCTTTTGATCGTGATGCCTTGCTAGCACGCAAACCGAACGCAAACATCATCGATGATCGGACCTATCGTCTTGAAACGTCGGATTATCGCCAACTGCCCTTTTTCTGAGATGCTGGTTGGAGACTTTAGTATGGATCGCTATATAAGAAAAACCTGACTGGAAGTTCACGAGGCCACTGAAAAAGTCCCAGTTTTAGTTAAAAAGGTAAAGCCCCCTCAAAATTTGAGGAGGCTTTACCTTTTTTCTTCCTGTATAATTAAAGTATTAACCTGAGTAGGTGGATG
>JARBUQ010000529.1 GCA_029239545.1 Paenibacillus sp. | reverse complement strand
TCCTTTCGTACGCCTGGCACTAGTATATAATATATAGGCTTCAGTTCGTCAAGCGGCTTCGTGATCGAGCGCCATCCGTTCGCCTATCTATCCCATGCAACGCAAAAACAGCCTCCTCCCCCCACTATAGCCTTAGAGGGATTCAGCTGTTAGAACGGATGTATAACCAACCCGGTTCCGCCTATTGTTCAATTCGACTGAATGCCTGAAGCAACTGCAAATTATTCAATGTGATGACACCCTGCCATTCGCGGCGGGCGTTTTCCCAATCCTGCTCGAATCTCCCCCACGTCCAACTAGGGCTCCAAGCTCCCTCTGGTGACTGCTGTTCAAGCAGATTATCCAGATTTTTATGGACAGCCTCCTGCAATAAGGAGTAGTAGCGATTTTGAGGTGTTGTAACTACCTGTATCGGTTGAAGACAATAACCGCTCCATTTTTCCGGATTTGTCTCGACACAAGCTGCAATCATTTCTTCGATTTTGGGTGAGAGTAAGGTTTGTTCCTCTGATGACAGCTGGTCAAATAAAATCAACAAACATTGAAGCTCATGGGATTCGTAGGTTTCGAGATTGTTGATATATTGTTTCGCATGAGTGGTCAAAGTCTGCAAAAAATCGACAGGTACAGCATCCTGATAGACGAGCAAATAACTTGTTAGCTCCGCTCCCGGATTTCCCCAGTCTGAACGGCTTCCATTATACTCCCACCATATGGCTCTGGGCGCTTCCGAAACAGCGGGCGGCACAATATCCCAGCCGATCTGGCTGCCGTCCATTCGGGCAGTGGCGATCAAATAGGACACCGCACTTGTGACCAACTCGTTATGGCTAGGCGCACCCGTACGTACCAGATGGCGAAGGGCTATGGAAGTACCTAGCGCCGATGAAGCCTCACACCGAATATCCGGCTCTATTGCACGCCCGAAGCCACCGTCCTCATTACAATAAGCATGAAGCGCCTCCCACACTTTGTCCGGCGTACCGGAGTCAAATTCATAGGCGAACAATGCTTTTTCCAGCTCTCTTGCCTCCGTTTCCATAAAAAGCCTCGCTTGATCATATCGTTCCTTTGACAAAACCTTCATATTTATCCCTCCAAGAGTTAAGTAAGGTGAATCTAGGGCTAGTGTCTAAGCTAAGCGGACAGCAGATCCGTTATATTCGTCCAGAGGCACACATCGTGGGTTTGAGCGGACACAGGATCCCCTATTCCTGCAAAAAGGGCCCTTTTGGAGTGTGTTTTTACCTAACGGAACGTGTGTCCGCATAGAATCGTCTTGGCCATCGACCATCCTCCTACAGCTTTCGAAACGCTCCGATCTTGACTCGTTCATTAAGGGTTAATGTAACTAGTCAAGCACTGATTCTGAGATAGAACCTAGATCCATAATTCAATACTTCTATATTACCAATTTACATAGGATAAGGATTGTAATAATCGGACATGCTTCGAATCTCTTTTGCTGCAGTAAGCGGAGAGTCCCCATAAAAACGCTTGAAATCACGGATCATATGCGCCTGATCAAAATATCCGTGATTCCATGCAAGGGAGAGCCCGTCCACCTGGGGCAGCCGTCGAATATCGTTCAATACCGCTTGGAAGCGGACCACTTCACTGAATTTTTTCGGACCGACTCCGATCCATTGGTAGAAAAGACGGTTCATTTGACGGGAGCTAATCACTTCTCTTGCCGCCAGCTCTTGTACGCTTATTCTTCCCCCTGATATAAAAATACGATGCAGCAGGTTGTCCATAAGGCTGTTATTCATTATTCCATTCGTTTGCATGTGAGAGAGCAGGTATTGTTCCATGATCCGAATTTTGGCTTCGAAAGATTGTTCCTCAAAGATCCGATACCCCGTTTCCTGTGCCGCCTCAGGCCAAATCGCATCTAAGTAATGCTGAGCGTTAGTGAACTCTGACAGCGGAACACCCATTAATGCATGTGCTCCACCAGGGAAAAATCGTATAGCGAACCTGTGGACAGGACGTTCATGATCATACGCAATTGTAAAAGACCTATCGAAAAGCCCGATGAACAGAATCCGATAACGGTAATTGTTGAGATCCTGCTCAAATATAATATCCGTACAGCCGTCCGGCAGTACCCGGTCAACCGCTTCGGGACAGGCTGCTTGAGGGGAGAGGACAATTGTTTCATAGTCCTCTACTGGCTCAGCCAACCAATAACAAGAAACATAGGGAGCTAGCTGCACGGAAGGCAACCTTTCGATATACTTGTAGGATGCTACTCTGCCGCTTGCTTGTCTTGGACAAAATAGAGTATGTAACTTCGCAGGCATCGATTGCCTCCTTGCGTTCGTTTGTCGTCAGCATGGGTCGTGTAGATTTCCCTATTTAGTTTGCCTTACATCCTATTTTTGAAGCGCCTCATCCTGATATCTGTTCAAAATTTCTAGAACCGTTTGTTCTGGCGTTAATTCAGACGAATCCAGCCACATTCCGATTCGAGGTGTTTCATTTCGCAGCACACTGTCCAAGGCTGATACAGTCCAAATGCCGTATCCTTTTTTGGAACGGGCCGCTTCTCTCTGGGTGACGACTGACGAATTCGGACAAAGCACCACGACATAGAAGGGGCGGCTGCCTATGAAAGAAACAAAATCATTCAACATAGGACCAACTACAACATCCTGTACGACAACCGTAAATCCGGCTTGAAAATAGGTTTCTGCAGCTTGCGCAGCCAGACGGTAACGGAGCCGCAGTTGGTCCAATTCATCCTTTGCAGCATTCTGGTGTACTTCTTTTCGATCGCTTATGATCATTCTTCGAAAAACATCCCCACGTAGATGAACAGACTTGTCGAATCGTTCCGATAATAATTGTGCCATAGCTTGCTTCCTCCGTTCGATGCCTGCTTTACCCAAAATTGTAACTTTTCGCACTAGCTAAGACAAGGGTAAATTTCCAGCGGTTCAGTTGATCAGCAGTATTTGGTCTAAAGGAGTGGTATGCACAATAGCAGCTGTCAGCAAAGGCAGCTTGTACCACCAATTCCCCAGCAAAGACGAACTGTTCTTGCATGTTGTAGAAAAAGATACGGAAACTTGGAAGCACAAATGGGAACTATATTAAGGAAAGAAATGGAACGGGGCGAATTTAGCAAGGGCGATCTTGACGAGAGGTTTGTTACTGTTAGCAGCATGTTAGAAAGCCTGGGTAAAATTTATTACCTGGTTGATCGGGAATCTCTGCTTATAACGGAGCGATTAAGACAGAAGTTGGGGTTGGCAACCAGAATTACTTCAGGTGGGATTAGGGGAAAGAAGAAGGCTGCAGTGCTGTTGTTTGCAGCCTGCTTACGACTGTTTGCATGACCTTTTGACATCTCCGGTTAAGGAGGCGGAACTGGATGAAGGTGAAAGAATCCAATTTACCTGATGGCTGGTAATTTCCCCGATCCCTGAATAGCGAGCAGCCTCATTCGCTCTGTAAGCCCTCACTTGGTGCAGATCTTTCATTTCCCAAACGGTAACGAACTCAGGAAACGTTATAAGTCATGAAATGCCGGTCACTGGGCTGAAACGAATCTTAACGGCGCTAATTGACCCCCAATTGTCCCGATTCCCTCATTTGGCAAGACATAAGAAGGCCGCTGGAATTCGTTAGAACGTCAAGTCGCTCTCTAGGGGTCCGATAAGACCTGCTGAATTCGTTAGCGCGGGATGTCCATCGGATCCATAACTTGCCGGCCGGCTTGCTAGCGGCACTTCCCAACCGCTGGACTTCGGCGCGCTTATAGAGAGTCGTGGATTACTCCACAACCGGGTAACGGTCCCCGTTCTTCGCGCGCTTCGAGCTGCTCCCGATGCGAAAATCAGCCATTAGTAACTGTTACGAAATAAAGTCCCTGCCATTTGGCTGAAAGAGCTTGCCGACTCTGGCAAGCGGTTCGCCAAACAGGGCGGTAATTGCGTAACAGTTCCATTAGTCTGGCAACATTGCCTCACTGCCCATGAACGACTCCCGGGGTGTATCTTTCCAGATCACGCTGTTACCGTAGTTTTTGCCCCAGTCATACATGATCTGCAGAACAGGAATGATGCTTAGACCATATTCGGTGAGCGTATACTCAACCCTGGGGGGTACTTCTGCGAATACTTTTCGCACCACCAACTGATCATCCTCCAGCTCGCGCAGTTGATTGGTCAGCATCTTCTGCGTAATGGAAGGGATCAGCTTCTTCAGTTCGCTGAACCGTTTGGTACCCGTCAGACCCAGATGCCACAGAATGATCATTTTCCATTTGCCGCCAATCACTGCCAAAGTCAGTTCTTTTTCACAGTTGATTTCCTGCAGATTGATTCGATTATTAATAGCGACCGCCATCGTATTTTCCTCCCTACTCCTATACATGATCCTACTATCATACTACAAAAACAGAAGTTAGCGTGCCACGAAAAAACACCGCCTGAAGGAAGTTCCTCCCAGACGGTGTTTGTTATGCTGCAAATGCTTGATTGTATTGAATTAATCTACGCTATCACCAAGCTCACGTACAAACTGCTCGGTTCCATCCGCATTCCATACTGCTTCGTGAGAGATCGTTGCTTCCAGCGCATGTCCGAAGCCCCATGAGGATTCAGGTACATCCGGGACTTTCGGTTGAACCCCAACGAGTGGTCCACGGTACAGCATGCCATTGATCATGGCTGTTGCTTCAAGTCTGATAATATGATCGGCAGGCTTGAACGTTCCATCTGGATAGCCACCAATCAGGCCATTGCGATACAACGTTTCAATGGCATTAGCCGACCAACGTCCTTCCAC
>JARBUQ010000528.1 GCA_029239545.1 Paenibacillus sp. | reverse complement strand
GCCAAGGGTTAAGAGCCAGATAGTGAGTCAAACGAAACAAATAGCAAAGTTGACTTCCGAATTAGTGCAGATTCCCTTATAAATCACGGGGGGGGGGATTATTCAGTCGAAAGAGTTTAATTCTCCTTGTTAATTGTTAATTTGGGAAAAGCGATAACTATCGCCTTGAATCTAGAGTTCAAAACCGATAAATTACATTTCGAAGCCTAGAAGCCTAGAAACCTATGCAACATTACCCCCGGAATATTGCGTCTATAATGATACAGGACTCATTATAAAGGGGAGTAACCATATGATCATGCAAGTTCCTGGTATTCGGTCAGCTGTAACACGTTCAGTTTCGATCATTGGGTTGGCCGGTCTGTTGCTAGCAGCTGGCTGTCAACCGGCTCAGCCAAAATCTGGCGGGAGCAGCAATGATGCAGGAAAAGGCGCCTATACACCTACGAGCACAGACACTCAGTTGGTGCAGGGGTATAATGAATTTGGCTTCGACTTATTCAAGAATATGGCAGCCACTGAGCCAACCGGCAACCTGTTCATGTCTCCTTCGAGTGTGGCTATTGCTCTATCGATGACGATGAACGGGGCAGCAGGAACAACAAGGGATGGGATAGCCAAGGCACTCCACCTGAACCAGCTGTCGCCCTCTGACATTAATACCGGAGCACAGAAGATGCAAGAGGGTCTTCATAATACCGACCCGAAGGTTCAGCTTTCCATTGCCAATTCCATATGGGCGCGTAAGGATGTGAAGCTCGAGCCTGCCTTCCTGCAGACGAATAAAGACTACTACAAAGCGCAAGTTTCCGTGCTGGATTTCGCAGATTCCAAAGCAGCCGATACGATTAACAAATGGGTAGACAAAGAGACTAAAGGCAAGATTGATAAAATCGTTAGCAGTCCTATCGACAAGGACACGGTTATGTTTTTGCTGAACGCTGTTTATTTCAAAGGGGATTGGACGATTCCTTTCGAGAAAATAGCGACCTCTGCCCGTCCATTTACTTTAAAAGACGGGTCGAAGCAGAATCGTTCCATGATGTCTCGCCAGGGCAGCTTTCAATATACTGATCGTGAAGGCTATAACGCAGTTCGTCTCCCCTATGGGAACGGAAATCTGGGTATGGTAGTGCTGCTCCCGGATGAGGGCAAGAAGCTGGCCGACTTGAATGACAAGTTAACTGGCGATGAGTGGAAGAAGCTGCTCGGCAGCCTGAAAGAACAGGAGGGCCATGTCATATTGCCCAGATTCAAGCTCGAGTACGAGACTTCGTTGAATGCATCTTTGCAGTCGCTCGGAATGTCCCTTGCCTTCGAGGATGCCAAGGCCGATTTCAGTGCTCTGCTCGCCCCACCGGCAAGAGCTTACATCAGCGACGTGAAGCACAAGACGTTCGTGCAAGTAGATGAACAAGGAACTGAGGCAGCCGCCGTTACCAGTGTAGAGGTGCGCACCACATCCGCCCAGAGCCCCAAGGGCTTCCAGATGGACGTAAACCGCCCCTTCACGTTCGTCATTCACGAGCAGCAGACCGGTGCCGTTCTGTTCATCGGATCTATCTCTGATCCAAAGCTGGAATAGCTCCACGGACATCATACAAACCCCCAATCCCAGCTCATCAGGTGGGATTGGGGGTTTTGTAAGTTAACTAGAGGCTTGTATACTCAATAGCGTATACCTTACCATCTAATCCGCCGACATACGGCGAACCATTCGTTTCACGTCCAACCTTTTCTCCTCCCCAGGAGAAAAGGTTTGGTTTGTCAAATCTTATACGTTCTGAGCTCCTGCACCACCTCCGTCTGTTGAAAATACACTTGAGCTGCTTCAAGACAGCGCTCAGCATCCTCCTCGCACCACAGATGCGTCAGCAAAAGCTGCTTCACTGCTGCCTCGCTTGCTGCTTGTCCCGCTTGTCCAGCACTCATGTGCGGAATCGGAACCGGACCTTCTGCTGCGATCGTGGATTCACATAAGAACACATCTGCTCCCCGGGCAAAATCAATGAGCCCGCTATGCATAACCGTGTCTCCCGAGTACACCAGCCTCTTCCCATCGGCTTCGACC
This sequence comes from Paenibacillus sp., assembly GCA_029239545.1. Lineage (GTDB taxonomy): Bacteria > Bacillota > Bacilli > Paenibacillales > NBRC-103111 > Paenibacillus_AA. The sequence goes on along the minus strand of JARBUQ010000528.1, from coordinate 969 downwards.
GAGACCGCATAACAGGGTATGGAATGCACCATCGGAGCGAAACGCACCGTCATGCCTGCCACGTGAATGACGCTGCTTGAATCCACAGGCTCCATGTCAAAAGCCGACGTGTAGCGGAGCGCTCCGAACAACTCCGTCGGTTCAACTGGCATATGCACCTTCAGAGGCCCGCTCATCGTGCCGAAAGCCCGCTTCGTCTCGATGGCGTATTTCAGGATGCGCAGATCGCCCACGTGATCGTCATGAAGATGAGTCACAATAACCGCTTCCAAATTCTCGAGATGACAATACGATTGCAGGCGGCTCATAACCCCGTTCCCACAATCCAGAAGCACATACTTGCCTTCATGCTCCAGCAAATATCCGGAGCACGCACCGCCCGCCGCCGGAAACGTGCCATAACGGCCCAGCACCGTCATCTGCATTATCCTTTCACTCCCTTCCAGTCCAAATAATCGTTCATTAGCCAGCTATGACAAGCCTGTAGCTGATAGCAGCAGGCGGGACGATCACGCGTAAGGTTCCTCCATCAAGCAAGCTGAAAGCGGCAGCTTGACCCGACACATCCATATCTCCTCCGGAGACAGATAACATTGACGGGTCCTTGACCTCTATATCGAAGTAGGCGTTATCACGCTGTTGAAGATTGGCAATAATATACAGCTCTTCCCCGCCATCCAGCTTCCAGCGGGCTATGTCAACACCTTCGGATATGAATAGAACATCCTCTGAATCCTTATACACGCCCTGCTGAATGAAGGGCTGCAGCTCCTCGCGAAGCCGGACTGCCTGCTTCAGGAACTGCTTCATCCGACTGTTCTCCGGACCATCAAAGCGGTACATGCCTACCCACAATACCGAGCCAATCAGCATCGCTCGGGCTACATCCCAGCTATGCTTGCGCTCCAGCGCCTCCCCTTCCAGCCCGCGGCGCGGGTTGACCATATTGACCTGCACATACTCAGGGAA
>JARBUQ010000053.1 GCA_029239545.1 Paenibacillus sp. | reverse complement strand
ATAGATTCCGTTTCTTCCGTAATTTCTTCGAACCCGATTATGAAGACAACCCGTCCTAACTGAGGGGAAAAGGTTAATATAGGGAAATGCACTTCCACGGTCTCCGTAATCAGGTTGCGTAGTAGATACATGATCATAGAGCGATCCTGATCCTTATACGTACGTTTGAACCCGATCAGTTGGTCGATCTCTACTACACCTACATAAAACCAATCACCACTGAGAGGTTCCAAATAAGCTATTGTCTCCTCCTCCCCTAGACTATGGGTAATTTCCCCGCGTATCAGCCGTAATAAATAAGATTCCCTCAGTAGAGGCATTTGCTCATTCAGGCGACGCAACAAGTGATTGTTCGCAAACTGCAAATCCTCCATATGACGGTCCAGCGCCTTCACGATGTCCAGCTTTGAGCTTTTATCCTGTTTTTCTTTGGTCGAGAACTTGTAAAACAACTCTTGGAGCGGCAGCAACAGCCGATTGGAGCCAATCGCGGCGACCAATGCCCAGAAGATCGCGGTAATAGCTATGATCAGAAGAGACGCATGTTGAATTTCATCGGTCTTTTGCGTAATTTCCTTCATCGGCGACATAGCCAGGTAGGTCCATCCGTTTAGATTGGATTTGACCGAGGATAAGGCAAACTGCGTCTCACGGATCTTCAACTTCTCGGGAAGCGGCTGCATGTCGGTCATAAAGGGCTGCAAAACACTGATGGCTGCCGACAGAGGAACACCATAGACGTCGGGTTTGTCGGAAGTAATCATCCTACCTTGCTCATCAAATAGAAATATTGTCCGGTTACCATTCAGAGTAGATTGCTCGAACAGACTTTGCAATCGGTTCGTATTTAATTGAAGCACCAGAATTCCTTTCGGAGAAACCGTGTTCAGCGGAACCGATCGCACAATAAGCAATTCATTCTGTTTGGTATACGTATGAGGCGGAACTATAAAAGATGAATTGTTCCCTAACTGCATGAGTTTTACCAGTTCAGTATTTGGAAATTCGATTTGACGGATTATACCCACTCTATGGGAGTATGTAGTATTAAAGTTTGTAAGGATCAGAGAAACATCGAATGGAATGTCAGAGTTAACGATTACCTGTTGAATCACATTCATGGCTTGGGAAGAATCGTAGAATTGTTCCATCGAAATCCCGCTATTCACAATATTATTCAAGGCAGCGTTCGAGGCAAGCGTCAACGAAATCTGGTCCATCCGGGTTACATAATTATCGACCTGTGTCTGGATTTGCTTCAGGATGATTTGGTAATTCCGATCTACTTCATCCTGCAGATTACGGGCGGAGAGGAAGGAAGAAACGAAGCCAAGAATGAGTAGTGGAACAACGCTTAGAACAAGTGAGAATACCAATAGCTGCCGTTTAAGTGTCCAATGCTTGATTGCGAACATGTATTCCCCTCTCTTTTCTTGTAGCGCAGTGTTATTGGGCCCATTATAGCACGAAAAATATGAGGAAATAGCACTTAAATTACTGGGATGAACATTTCTCAAAAAATGTAGGGTAGTCAAAAATGAAAGGTACATCCCCTTCAACAGGGGTTGTTATACTTAAGACAGCATGAAATGGGGGGAGTTGATGGACGAAGCAGTAAATGGTTGAAACAGAATTTGGCCCAATACCATTATTGAAAAGGACGTGTGAACCTATGACTACCAGAAGTATTCGAACTCGAATAATGCGATCCACCATTCTCGTGTTAATCGCAAGCCTATCGGTTGGCTTGTTATTTCCGATGTTCGCCCAAGCTTTAGAAATAAAAGACAGCGCTTTCTTGAAGTATGATCTGGAGAACCTTTCCTTAGGTGCCATTCAGGGTCAAGACAGCTGGGCTGGAAGCACTAATGCCAAAGCAGCCACTAACTTGAAGTTCTCGGGTATCCGCTCCCTCGAATTAAAGGATACCTCCAGCAGCAGCTATGAGTTCGCCTCGCGCCCCGTTCCGCAATCGGGAGCAGGAATCCTCGAGTTCTACGCGAGAGCCAGCCAGACAAATGCCTTGGTCACATTCGACATGCTGTCCGGCGTCAATACGGCCATCTCAGTAGGCTTCGGAAGTAACGGGAAATTCGTCAGAGAATCCTCAGCAGGTACTTTTACAGATGTCTCTGCCGGAAGCTACGTAACGGGTCGCTGGTATTGCTTCACCATTTCCTATGATCTAGTCAGAGGAAAATACAATGTTTATATCTACGATATGACAGTGGATAAAAGCAAATTGAGTTATTTGACCTTCCCGGATGATTATGCTCCCTTGACAACGGACTCCTATATAGACAACATTCAGGTGGAAACCACTTCGGCGCAAACGGGTACAGTTTATTTCGACAATATCGCGGTATACCCGTTGGAATCAAGAATAGTAGATGAAGGCTTTGAGGGCTATACGGTTGGAAATCTCAACAATCAAGGGGCTTGGACGGTCTCCGGTAGCTCTGTAACCGTGGAGAGCGGCACAGGGATCAGCGGGGCCCAACATGCCAAGATTATGGGAAATGCAACTACGGATGTATATGCACGAAAAAATCTATATCGAGCCGGTTATTCAACCTCTGAGGTGTGGGTGAACCCTTCCCAAACCAACCGCCAATTACAAATCATAGGATATTCCGACCACGGTTCCCTTATCGAATCGGTCAAGGTCGGCTTCGGCGCTAATGGAAACTTCTTCTACTATGACGATACACTCTCCGTCGATACCGGAATCGCGTATAGCACAGATACATGGTATCGACTGAGGGTCAGTACCTACGGGTCCAAGTATGGCAGATATTATGTATTCGAGGTCTCTAATGCTGCAGGAGCAGCCGTATATCGAAGTCCGCTGCTGGATATGAGGAACAGCAGTTCTGATGAGTCCAGCTACCTGGACATCATAGAAATCCGAACACCTGCCGGCGGTAGCTCATCTTTCAAATTCGATGAATGGAACGGGATGACTTACAACGTCTTGTTGAACCAAAGCTTTGAAGGAATAGTTACCGGAAATGCGATTGATGGGCAAGCAGGATGGTGGGGAACGACCAACAGTAAGATAGTCGATAATACCAGTTCGGTCCTCTCTTCTGGAGGGAACAAAGTCTTGAAAATCGAGGATACCAGTACCTCGCTTATCCAGTCTACGGGGGTAACCTTCCCAGGTGTGACCTCCATGCTCTATGAATTCTGGCTTAAGGCTACCAGTACAACTGATATTCTCTATATGGAGGTCAAGGATGGATCGAATCAAGCGGTCAGACTGGCCCTCGCTTCCAATGGCAAGTTCGGCTACTATGACGGCTCCACATATGTTTCGACTACTACCAATTATGTAGCTGATACTTGGTATAGAATAGCCCTTACGGTAGACGCCACGGACAAAACCTATGATTATTATGTATACGATCGGGCGGGTACTCAATTAGTGAAAGTGAACAACATTCAATTTACGAATACCTCGATGTCCACTATCAATTATATTGGCTTTTCGACCAATTCCACTAAGCAAGGTACGTATTATGTGGATGATATCAAATTGAGTAATACCGGCTCCTTCCAAACCCGCAGTACATTCGACTATATCGACCAATTGGGAACGAACGGCGACTGGTTTAAGAACAACAACGATGAGTTCGGTACGTTGGCTTGGGGAGAAAACGCCGTTATGTTAGCCTACCTGGAAATGTATGAGACGACCTGGGATACGACTTATCTGGACAAATTCATCTCTCATGCAGATGCGGTCTTGAATCAACGCGATTCAGTAAGAGGCGTAACGGATTACAATGGAGATTCGCTTGCCGCATGGCGCAGTGGTTCCAGATACACCCTGGCAGAGAAAGTGCTCAAGGATACCGGGGGAAGCGACGTATTGCGTGTTAAATCCGTTCGGAACGGGGATTCCGCAGGTGGGACAGGAACGGCTAACGATAACAATTCGATCTATGTCCGGGTGACTACAGGCACGAATCCGGGAAGCTTCAAATTGAATATATTCAGTCATACCTTAGGCGTTGACACCACCTACGATAATCTGAACATGGATAACACCAGTCCGGACTATGCTTTGACACGTATCAATGATCGTCTTGTGGTGCTGGAGGATCTGGCAGGTGCGGGAACTAGTAATCCGGTCAATATGGCACAAGATGAACCGTTGGAAGCCAAGTACATGTATCTATTGGTCGACAATGCCTTTATCACTGTGCCCTATGCCAGATACGTAGATTTGGTGTACAATAACCCTTCTTTATCCATAAGCGGTACTTACAAAAGCAAGGCCGACACCTATAAGACTGCCGTAAAAACCGTCTTGTCCTACTTCGATTCCTATTGGACCGATAATCCGGCTGATAATACAGAAGGTTATTTCACATTTGCCTCTGGATCCCCGATCTGGGCAGATGGAGTCGATGAACCTCTGAATCGATTGGCAGCTATCGGAATGGCCTACCTGTACATCAATCACGCAGAGGCCGATACCGTGTATTTAGAAAGAGCGTCCAAGATGGCTAACCTGTTCAAGCAAGATTTAGAGCTACGTACGGTTACGGTTAGCGGCGCCACCTATGACTATTATTATTGGACCTATTGGGATCAGGATTTATATGGTTACAAGGGGTGGACCACTTCTGCAGGCATTTCTTCCAATACGAAATCCTACGGGGGGCACAAAGCAATTGAGGATGTTTCCCATGCTCAACTGGATATTAACTTTGCCTATTTGGCCTACAAACTTCAACTCAAGGTTGTCAATACCACTACTCCGGTCTTCAATCTTACTGATATGCAGAGGTTTGCCAACAACTATACTAAGAAAATCATTCTAACGGACGGAAGAATGTCATCCGATGTTGTAGGGGGGAACGGGATCAGCGCCAACTATGTTGCCGAATGGCTTCTATTATCTGAATTTGATCCAGACGTATATTTCAAAACAAAAGATTTGATAGACCAAAAGGATTATTGGGGAACTACACGCGCATTAAGAATGAGTGCCTTATTGAATTGGGCAAAGCCATCCATACTCTTACAGGCTGAATCCCTGCCAGCCAGCGCTTCTCCAGGCCATTCACTAATTAATTATACAGATACGCCCACTGGTAGAATATACAAGAATCTTAATGCTGACGCAGTCGGCGATTACGCGGAGTACACCGTTAATATTCCTAGTCCGGGTACTTATTCCATCTATATAGGGAACCGGGTGGCTTATGAAAAAGGCATCTATCAACTAGCCATAGATGGGACGAGCCTGGGGGGAACGATCGATAATTATAGCAGCGTGACGGGGTTTACGGAAACGAACCAAGGTAATGCCACATTCAGCACTAGCGGGAATAAGACGTTCCGTTTTACGGTGACGGGCAAAAACGCCAGCAGCAGCGGATACCGTCTCGGTTACGATTATATTAAGCTGGTTAAGCAGTAAAGATTAAGGGCTCTACGGATTAATGAGGTTAACCAGCGCTCTGGCTGGTTAACCTCATTTTTTGGTGTACCTTTTTTTCAAATGTGCTCAACCCCAATTAATGTCTCCTCATGAAACCGGTCCTCCCTCGTGTCTTTTCTGCAACCGTCTCGGAGGGACTCCCTTTACCATACAGCGCTCTCTTCTCGTTGCATCTCTAGGAAGACATCACTCTACAGCTCAATCACCTGCACATTAGGAATAATTTCGGATGCGGCCTGAAGCACATGGGGGTGGCAGGTGAAGAACAGTACCTGATGTCGTTCAGATAGAGTCTGGACAACCTTAAAGCATTGCTTCAAGCGCTGCGGATCAAAGTTAACGAAGACGTCGTCCATAATGAGTGGAAGTGTGGTCTTGTGTCCATATTCCTCAGCGAATGCGAACCTCATACTCAGGTATAGCTGTTCAGCTGTCCCTCGACTTAGTGAGGTGGAATCAACGGTTCGGCCATCCTGATCCGTAACGATCAACCGCTTCTCCCCAATAGGAGCTGTTACTTTGGCGTAGGCTCCTTCTGTCATCTGTTCGAAATACCGAGACGCAGCAAGCAGGACAGCCGGCTGCCGTTCTGTCTCGTATCGGTCTCGAGCTGTGCGGAATAAAGATGTAGCTAGAGATACAGTGGCCCAGCGCCTGGCATGACGCTGTACTTCAGAGGCTGAAGCCTCCACTCTTAACATGCGGTCAGCATGCGCCTCGCCAGATTCCAGCTTTTCCAACTCATTCTTCAATCTTCCACGCTGATCGCGAAGCTGGTTCAGCTTCAGCTCCAGCTCGCTCAGCTTGGCATCGCACCAATCCCGTTCTTCTACTAACATCGATTCTGTACAGGTCTGCAATGCTTCCCTGGCTTCCTGCAATCGTTGTAAACCAAAAATAGTTTCGAGTAAGTATTGTATCTCTCTTGATTCTTCGTGCAATCTGCTGCGCTCTTCATGGCGCTGAATATTGTGGAGGAACTGATCCAGCGTCTCAGCATATGCTGTTCCCCACAGTTCTTTTATCTCCTGCTCTTGCCGTTTCCGATCCTCTTCTGCGGCGGTGAGATCGACTTGCAATTGGATAAGCTCACGCTCTACCTGTTGTCGGAGATTGAATCGACTGTGATGGATTTCGGCTGTTGCTTGCAGCTCCTTCAAAGACTGAATCCAGTCAGAGGTATCCCTGGAGGTGGAGAGTAGAGCTTGATTCTCGTAAGGCTTGCATACTTCTTCCGCTTTCTGCTGGAAGCTGCGGATGGAAGCTTGGAGAGACTGACAGTGCTTCTCAATGACCTGCAGCTGCTTGGAGCGTTCACGTCCCCGTTCTGCTTCACGCAGGACATCTCCGGCGCCTACAGGACTCAGATCTATCGGCAATGCTAACTGCTGCAGCCAGCTGCACCAATTGTTCTGCCAATTCGCGACCATATGCTCGTGGTCTTGAAGACGGGATGTCAGAACCAGTCGTTGCCGCTTCATGCTCTCCAGATGAGCAATCGCTTCCTCGGCAGCATAATCCAGATGAGATAATTCCTGCAGACCGGTAAGCAGCATATCCGCTTCCAGCTCCAGCTGTTCCAGCCCGTTCTCATTGAATGACAAGAGCATATGTACAGGTCGAGGCATATCTGCTTGCGCAGCTTCTCTAGCGGCGGCGGCTTCAAACGCACTCGAGGAAGACCCGATCGGCTGGTCGGTCCTGAGCGTAGAGAGGCGCCGCACAATATTGGCGCCAAGCTCTGCGAGCTCTTGCTCCAGCCGCAGAAGCTCGCGCTCTGCGGCTTCGCTTGCGGCATCCCCGCTATGCGGGATGCCGCCGCTCGTCACCGCGGCGCGACGCGCGCGGTACAAGCTGTAGCCGCTGGCGAGCGCCAGCGTCGCGAAGCTGCCGGCGGCCAAGCCCGGTTGACCTGCCACCCAGAGGGTGGCGGGTACAACCGCGGCGAAGCCGCCGAGCAGCCATGCAGCGGCGCGCCAGCCGCCGCTGGGACGCGGGCTGCGCTGCGCAGCAGCAGCCCGCGCTGCTGCGCCAGCGCCAGGTCGCTGGCGGAAGCCGCCGAGCGGTGGCGCTGCGCCCCGCTCGGTCGCCCAGTGCCGCCCGCTGGAGGCGCTGTTGTCCGCTCGCTGCGCAGCACGCTCACCTGCTCCGCTCCTGTCAACCTCGCCGGCTCTTACATCTCCACTCCAGCTTCCGCTTCCGCTGTCACTGCTCTCTTCGTTTCCTCTCCAGCTTCCACTTTCTCCTGCTCTGCCGCTTCCTTCCCAGCTTCCTTTTCCGCTCCCACCATTCAGCGAAGACAACAACCGCGTCAGCTCGCTATGCCGCTTCATCCATTCCGCATGCTCTCTGCGGAGCTGCTGCATATGATAGCGCAGCTCCTCACCGGAGTGCTCCTGCCATGATAGGAATCGGCTTGCGAATTCCTGCCGCTTGCGGGCTTGCCGGGTTTGGCGCTGCAGCAGCTCCCGTTCTGCTGCGGCTTCCTGCCGCTCCGCACCTTCGAGCTCTGCCTGTATGACCTCACGTCGACGCAGCTGCTGCTGACGCTCTTCATCCCAGCTGCGCAGCTGTTCCTTGACAGCAACGGTTAAGGGAATCGCCTCTAATCGTTCGACTCCCCAATCGCTGCCCAGCCTCTCCAGCAGTTGAGCCAATTCCAGTTCAGCCTGCTGCTGTTCTATTAATCGCTCTGTAAGCGTGGCTTGCTGATCGCGATAAACGCCAGATCGTTCCAGCAGCTCATCGATAACTGATTTAGCATCCAGCAGAGCTGTATTATACGTTAATTCCTCATCCAGCTCACGCTGCAAGCTGGCTCGTCTCGCTTCCAGCTTGCCGAGTGTGCTGAGCCGAGCTTCGAGCTCGGCTGCGGCCCGTTCGTACCGTATACCCGCATCTACTGGAAACGTTGCAAACTCAGGCAGCTCACTGATGCGAGAGCGAATTCGCTCCAACCGCCTATAAGACTGCTCGGCCTGCAGCAACTTGTCCACCCAACTTACGGAAGCTCGCGTAGCTCGCACGCTCTCCTCTGCATCGACAATGCTTGTGTCGATCGCTGCCAGCTCTGCGGCCAGCTGATTATAGCCGCCCAGTTGCTCGCGGCTGCGCCGCAAGCCGGCCTCTTCGTCCTCCCAGGCGCGAATGGCCAGCGCCAGCTCCTGGTTCTTGCCGCGCGGTCGATACAGCCGCTCGGCCTCCTGCGCGAGCCGCTTCTCGACGGCGATGACGGCGCGGCCGCTAGTGCCCCATCCGGCGCTGTACAAGTAGCCGGATAGCTCCTCAGCCTGCAGGGCGCTCAGCTCCTGCAGCTCGGTGAGGCTGAACGCGAATAAGCTGCGGAACAGGTCGGCCGACAGGCCGCCCAGCAGCGCGTTCAGCTGCACTTCCGCTCCAGCGGCAACCAAGCCGCCGTCCTCCGGGCTCGCGTGCACGCGGACACTCCCGGCCGAAGCGCCGGTCCGTCCGCGTCCGCCTACGGCGGCCGAGCCGCCGCCGAAGGGGCGCTCGACGCGCAGCTCGCGACCCTGACCGTCGGTCAGGGTGAGCGAGCCGCCGTGAGCGCCGCCATTGAGCGGCTCATGCCGCTCGGCCAAGCTGCCGCGTGCCGGCAGGCCGAACAGCATCGCGCGAATAAAAGCGAGCAGCGTGCTTTTGCCCGCCTCATTAGGTCCATACAATAAGGTTACCGGACCTGTCATCTCAAATCGTCGATCATGAAGCTTGCCGAAGCCTTCAACATACATGCGCTGAATAGATGCAGAAGTCTTCACGCGTCCCACCCCTCTTCCTCGGCAATAAGGCCAAGCGCAAGCTCTTCGGCAGCACGCAGCCAATCCCCCTTCTCATCCTCCAGCAGCTCAGCCAGCAGCTTGCCTGCTTTTGCATGAGACAGCAGAGCTTCTAGTGCTTGTATACAATACGCTCGAAGCTCGCTCTCATTCTCCATCAGTGCACTTGTGCTCGCCAGTAAATCACTCAAAAAACCATCCTGCAACAGCAGCTGCTGACGATCAAGCTTAAGACCTGTCCTTAACTGGATCGATTCAAGCCACACCCAGTTGAGTGGTTCACCACCCAGCCTGCGCTGCTGCTCCTCACGAAACTCAAAACCAAGCTCCTGCAGGGCATTACCGGATTGCAGTACTCGATGCAGCTGGCCCTTGCCCTCTACCACCAGCCTTACAACCGCCGAACGTCCTTCAGCTTGCTCTCCGCAGCCTTCCAGAGCATGAGCCAGTTCATCCCTCAATTGTTGTTCCGTCGTCAGCCCCTCAATCGATACCTTTTGGACAAACCATCTCACCTGATCGATCGCATGGAACTGCAGCCGCGCTTGTCCGTTCTCGGACACATCTACTATGTAACAGCCTCTGGGGCCGACTTCCCTTACGCTTCTCCCCTGAATATTCCCCGGATATACGACCCAGGGAGCCTCAGACAAAACCCTTCTGCTATGGATATGCCCGAGCGCCCAATATTGAAAACCGCTTCCTATCAGCTGCCGAAGCGTGCACGGTGCATAGTTGTCATGAGCCTCATCCCCATCTATATTGCCGTGCAGCAATCCGATATTGAACACATCCTGCCGATTGACCTTATACAAGGCAGCCAAATTATCCTTAACCGCCGATGACGCAAATGAAATGCCATGAACTTGAGCGGTCATCTGACCTTGCCTATTCTCAACTGCAGCCCATTCCACTTCCTTAGATGAGAAAAAACGGACCTTATCCGGCCACACCAGTCTCGCTTTTCTCCCATCATCCGGATCATGATTCCCATGTACAACATAACTCGCTATCCCACGCTCCGCCAAACGCTCTACCGCACGTTGGAACCTGAGCTGCGCTCTAAGCGACCGATCCGCCCCATCGTAGATGTCCCCCGCAAAAACGACGAAATCTACTTGTTCAACAATTGCCAAATCTATTAAATTCCAAAGAGCAGTGAAAGTTGATTCCCTGATCGTCTCTCGTATTGTTTCCGGAAGTGAAGACAGCCCCTTGAACGGACTATCCAGATGCAAATCAGCAGCATGCAAAAAACGAAAAGCTCTCATCTTAATCCTCCGTAACCGAATCATTCCAACACTTCTCTATTGTATAGCTTCACTCCCATACGCACAAGTGTTCCCTATCTATGAATTAGACAGCTGCTTGCTGGAAGGTTCACAGCCGTCTTTTTGCTACTATTAGATGTAAAAGCTCGTTCTCAGCGCTCAGCGATTGCGTATAAGCAGTAAAATTATTCATTCGAAACCATTCCAGCAGCGTTGAACAATTGGCATAATATTTATTCTCAGCTGCATGCAGCCTTTCTTGCTCACCGTTACGCCTCCAATGTTTTATAGAGCATGCCCGATGCTCTTCGTCCGTGAACATATAATCAGCCAAACAGATTCGTCCAGCGGGTTTCAGCACCCTTGATGCTTCTTGCAGCGCCAAAAGCTTTTGCTCATCGGTCAAATGCTGCATAGCGAAGCTCGAGACCACGAAGTCAAAGCTGGCATCAAAATAAGGAATAGACATCCAATTGCCTAACTTCGTTTCAAGTGCCGGGTACTTCTCTTTACTCCGTCTTAACATTTCATTAGATTGATCGACACCCGCCATATGGACTCCCATTACGAGCAGTTTACCGGCCAGATTACCTGTACCAGTGCCTATATCGAGCCCTTTTTCCCCTCGCTTGGCACATACAGCCGCCGCCGTTTCTGATAACACCTCTTCATATTGTGCAATCGCCGTCGGATAACCCGACTCGCCTGCCTGACCTTCTGTCCCCAGATCAAAATGGGCAGCCACTGCGTTATAATTCCAGCGATCCACCCATTTGGAACGTGTCGTCTTCATCCGTTTCTCTTGCTCGGCCAACTCATACAAATCATCAAGACCAAGACCTTCCTCGCATGCTGCCTTCTCAATCAAACGATCCAGACCCGTCAACAGCTGCTTCATCCCCGTCCAACGCTCGAACAGCAAGCTGCGCTGAACACTTAGACAGGCCGTTAGCTCGTCCTGCTCACCCTTATCCAATTCCATAAGCAGTCCGCTAATTTCATCCAAAGGGATATCCAGCTCACGGAGAGCCCCGATCGTCTGCAATCTCCATGCATCTGCCTCTCCGTACATGCGATATTGATTCTCCTTGTTTCTTTGCGGCTTTAGCAGCCCCTTTTCCTCATAGAATCGGATTGCTCTTGGGGTCATATTAAGCCGCTTGCTGATTTGTTGAACATTCACCGTTCATCCCCTCCTATCGCCATTATAAACCTTAACGTGACGTTAATGTATAGCTGGAAATGGAACACCGAACAGGGAAGAGAAATGGGAATTGCTGTATTTGCGTAAATTCCCTATAATGACCGTATATGCATGTCAGAATCGGTTTAAGAAAGAGGTTCATCTTATGACCATCCAGATCGTATCGTTGAACGTGGGCAAGCCTCAGATGCTCCCTTACAAATCAGAAGAGCTGCTTACGGGCATTGTGAAAAATAAAGTCGAAACAGAAGTGTTACAATTAACCCCGTTAGGTTTCATTGGAGACGGCCAAGCTGACCTTGTTTATCATGGAGGACCTGACAAAGCCATCTGCGTCTACTCGTATGAGCATTACCCTTACTGGGAGAGAGAGCTTCAGCTGCCTTTAGTGGAAGGGGCTTTTGGGGAAAACCTTACAGTACGGGGGCTAACCGAGGATCAAGTCTGCATTGGAGATATTTATTCGATTGGCGATGTTCAGCTTCAAGTCACCCAACCCCGTCAACCGTGCCATAAGCTGGCCAAAAGACACAACCGCCCGGACCTGGTGCTTCTTGTGCAAACTACTGGCTACACCGGCTTCTACTTCCGAGTGCTCGTACCCGGAACCTTCAATCGGACTCTTCCTCTTACCTTGCTTGCCAGACATCCGGAAGCCCCCACCATCGCGTATGCTAACCGGATTTATTATCACGACAAGCACAACGCAGCCGGGATGCGCAAGCTGTTAGAGGTTCAGGCGCTGTCCGAGAGCTGGAGGAGCGCATTGACAAGACGGCTGTCGCAGGAATAATTTTAAAATCGCTCTACAAAGCGCGAACTCAATGGGAAACTGGTTAAGCCTACTCCGGCATATAGAAAGATACAACCATAGTTTATAACTTCACCGTCGTAAATTGTGTCTCCCATAACATATCATATTCACGTTTGGCTCAACTAATGGAGTATCAAACAAGGGCGAATGTCGATATGCGGACTGTAGTTACATCAAGCCCTTTGTCACCGGTAGAGCTTATCTGCTTATAATATATCTGTTCCCGCGACTCGCATAGTAGGATCGAAACATCAGGCATTCCCTGAGCCGCCCCCCATTGTCGAAGAGTAAACCACGCTCCTTTATGGACACGTGACGTCCCTTCAGTATGGAGTCGGGTTTCCGCATGTATGGCCTACCGAGGCCAATGTTGTCAGGTTAAGAGTTCGGGCGAATGCATAAGCATGCGTCTGCTTGTCTCGTTAACGAAACGTTTCTACTAGGTTGGTTGGGTGAAGCGGATTTAGACCGGGTTTTCCTGCTTATTTCGTCCGGTTGACCGGATGAAGCGGATTTAGACCGAGTTTTCCTGCTTATTTTGTCCGGTTGACCGGATGAGGCGGATTTAGACCGAGTTTTCCTGCTTATTTTGTCCGGTTGACCGGATGAAGCGGATTTAGACCGGATTTTGCTCTTCTGTCAATAAAGTAGACACAGCGAGAGAGTTATTTAGGTTGGTTGGCGTAGTATTGCGCTTCAAAGCAGTCTGG
>JARBUQ010000052.1 GCA_029239545.1 Paenibacillus sp. | reverse complement strand
CAGAGCAACTGGCAGTCGAGAATGAACGGTTTGGCTTTTATTTTCATTTATTCTCCGTGAATCGATGGCCGATCTTCTTGCTGCAAAGCGGAGCACGGTTCCAAAGGAACGAGCAGGGCCGCTATCAGGTGTGCGGAACGGGTCTGATAGACGGGCTGGAGCTGTGCAGGAACATCATCTATATGCCTCATGTATTCCCCGCGCTGTTATCAGCAAGCGATACCGAGGCCGAGAAATTGTTCGCGCAAGGTAAGGTTTCCATGATTATTACTTCATATTTGGGACTTAATGAGCTGAAGAAAGCTGCGGTTCCCTATGACGTGGCTCCACTTCCTCATCTTAAAGATTTCAAAACATTGATGGCGGTCATTGGGCTGGCGGTCAACCGCAAATCCAAGATGAAAGAAGCCGCACGTACATTTGTCGATTATATGCTGTCTCCCGAATCCCAGTTGAAGATCAAACAGAAGACGCTAAGTCTTCCGTCCCATAAAGCCGCAGCCGAGTGGGAGGGCACAGAGCTTCAATTCCGCCCTTCCCGATTCAACATGTACAGAGAGATCATTCCAACCTTCAAGCTGAACACAGAGCTGGGGCTTACGACTGAACAGCTAGAGCTTGTTTTTCTGGAAGCGAAGCTGTATTGGTCCAAGCTGCAGGATAAATCCACGACATGTCTTCGAATTGAGGAAGCATTGAATAAAGGGGAGCCGGTGCAATAAGTGCAGCTTCTATATTCCCCTCTAGGCTCGCGGCTTGATGTGGGGCGTCGAGAATAGAGCATCCAATACAAGCGCTGTGGCGCCAAGTGTTATAGAACGCTCGGTAATGGTTGAGAATTGGACTCTGACATTCCTTCTTAGAAAAGGCAAAGCTCTCTGTCGGAATACCCCTTCGAAGGAAGGAACCATGAGATTCTCGATATTACCGAGGGCATTGCCGATCACGATCAGTTTAGGGTTTAACAAATTAACCAGATTGGCGGTTCCCAGCCCCAAATATTCTGACAGCTCATGAACCGCTCTAATAGCATGAGGATCTGACCTTTGCGCAGCAGTGGTTACCGTTTCAAGCGTGATTGGCTCTGACCTGCTCTTCGTACCTGTTAATTCCACATATCGCTGTATTAACGCATGCTCCGACGTATAAGCCTCCCAGCACCCTTTGTTGCCGCAAACACATTTTCGTCCATTCAGATCAATCGTATTATGTCCGACACGGCCTGCGAAGCCATCATCGCCCTGCACAATTTGTCCGTTAACGATTATGGCTGCACTTAGGCTGCTCCCCACTCTGATGTAACAAACATTTTGCTCCCCTTTGGCGCTCCCGAAGTAAGATTCAGCGATAAGTCCGGCATTGGCATCGTTGTTAACAACTATAGGACATTCGAATTTGTCAGAGAAGTAACTGACGAGAGGAACAGAGCTCCAGTTGAGTGAGTAGGAGTTGACGACCCCTTGTTCTACGATTCCGGGTACGATTATTCCAATTCCCAACAGACCCATATGCTTGGAAGGGAGCTGCTGGTAAGCGTCCGTCAAAATCTGAATAACCTGATGGATCTGCTCGACAGGATTGTTATTAGTTTTGTCCGCATCGAGTGTCCGGGAGAAGAACAGATCTCCACCAAGATTCGTTATGAATAGCTTAACATTCTCGAACGACCAATCAATTGAGATCGTATAGGCAGCATCTGAATTAAACTGCAGCAGAGTTGGAGGTCGTCCTCCTTTGGAAGCTCCGATGCCAACCTCCTTTACGAGCTGCTGCTGAAGCAGTTCATTAATAATCGCAGTGATCGTACTGCGGTTCAGTCCAAGAGTGTCTGCCAGTGCCGCCCTCGAGATCAGAATCTTCTCCTGAATAAGCCGCAAGGTTGTAATAATATTCAATTCTTTGAGGAAGGAATGGTTGCCTGAATAGGTTTTCATGAGTGAGGGGAAGCTCCTTTAATTAGAAGAACAAGCGTCTTTAATATATTATGGAGAGCTGCAATTTGGTCTGCTCAGCTATTTAATTGGATACCAGTCAAATCTATCTGACATTTTACCATTGACATACAGGGCATGTCGAGCTTGGTCCATTCTGATATTTAAATTAATATTGTACAAAATAAGGATTGAAATATTGCGCCATTTCAACTACACTTAATTTAAAATTACAACAAAGTATAGCGAAGAGAGATAATGGGAGGGAATTTGGATGGCTGGTGAAATAAATGCGTATGTTGATCATCGTAAGCAGGATGGGTTGGAAATTAGTAAATCGGTGGAGATGTTCCGCCGCTATGCTTTCATCGAGCATAGCTGTGTTCGGGCATTAGCAGGATGGTTTCTGAAGGCACCGGATTGGGAGGTCAAGCTGCGGCTCGGCTATCATTTGTTCGCCCATGCTGAACGCGCCAATGATCTGTATGCACGACTGGAGGAATTGCGCGGAGGCAATCGCGACGCCAATCTCGAGCCAGCAGTGAACCGGTTGGCTGAAGACATTGTGAATGCTCCAGACGATAGGAGCTTCATCTCAGGATTAGTTCTGGTGCTGCGCAATCTGGCCCAAGCTTATCGCGAGCATCTGTCTGCAGCGGACGCTTCTGCCAATGCGATGGAAATACGCGTACTACAACGACTGCTGCCGGATGTTGAGCGGGAGCTTGCTGATCTGGAGAAGATTCAACAGGATCAGGCGGCCAAGAAGCTGATCACTGGCAGTGAAACCAAGAGCGAGCAGTGGTCCGAATATATTGCGAGTCTTATGAATTCAGCTGGAGGCATCTCGGGCTTTGGCGCCAAAGGCAGTCCGATCTCTGCACGTCCTGAGGAAGCGCTGTTCGAATGGCCAACCTCTATCGTATTCGATGAGCGTTTACACCATGCTAATCTCGGAACGTACGAGTCCAAGATGGCGCTGCCTTTAAAAGAACGGTGTATTGGTGAGTTCGAGGTGTACTTTAATGAATTGTACGCGGCAGCAATTCTGGCCACTGTGATCTTCGAGTCCTGGAAAATAACCGCTCCCCGCCAATATTTCCTGGATATCGCACATCACTTCTGGGATGAGGTTCGCCATGCGGAGTTCGGAGCTCTGCGCTTGCGTGAGCTTGGAATCGAACCAAGCAAGGTAAATATGGTGCTTTTCGAACAATCACAGGCTATGCCTTTCCTGCACCGATTCTGTCATCTGACATTAGGTTTGGAAATTTTCTTCATGCCGCGTAAGCCGGAGAGAGTTCGTTATTATGAGGAGCAAGGCGATCTTCGCTCACAGCTGTTCGCTGATGTGGACTGGTCGGAAGAGAAGAACCATGTTCGTTACGGCAAACGCTGGGTCGATTACTTCCTGGAGGATGATGCCCGGACAATTACCGATCTGCAGCAGGAGATAACCAAATACCTCGAGGATTTCGAAACCCAATTGCCAGAAGGAAGAAAAGCTCCTTGGTAGAATACGGGAAGCGCTAATAATAGCTATGTGTCAGGCAAACAACAACCGTCCGGAGAGCTCCGGACGGTTGTTTCCTGTCACAGCATAATACGCATCACATAGTCGAGATGCTGGATCATAAGCCTTTCCGTTGCTTGCGGGTCATCTCCCGCAAGAGCACGCCTGATTTGCCTATGCTCCTCAATGCTCCCGCGTAAGCGTTGATTATTTTTGAGGAAGGTTGCTCGAACAGCCAGAAGGAATTGATCATGAATGCGGTGTATAACATTCGTGTATTCCTCGTTATCGAGTCCAGCTACGATCATCGCATGAAACTGCCTGTCGAGCTTCACATATTCCGTTATATCCCCACGCTCGACAGCTTCTGCCTGAAGGTCAATATTGCTGTCCATCCCGGCAAAAAACAGATCATCCAGCTTCCCGGTTAATTGTTTGGCTGCATAGGTTTCTAGCGCTTTGCGGAGCTCATAGATTTCGAGTATTTTCTTTAAGGATAGTTCAGTGACGACCGCTCCTTGCTTCGGAAAAAGCTGAACGAGCCCCATCATTTCCAGCCGATCGAGCGCGGCACGGATAGGAGTTTTGCTCATCCCGAGCGTCTCGGTGAGCTCCTTCTCAGATATGAATGTACCTCCGGCCCAAGCTCCTGTAACGATATTTTCTTTGATATATTCATAGGCTGTTTGCTTCAAAGGTTTGGGCTGCTGCAGCGGCTGCATGATGAAAGTCCATCCTCTCTCGACCGATTATGTGAGCCAATCATGATATAATGAATGCCTGTAACTATATGATCAGAATTCGGGTGACATGAGATGAAGCAAACATTACGCGAGCAAGCCTATGAGCGAATTCATCATTGGATTTATACGCAAGCTCTGCCCAAAGGCTCTGTTACCTCAGAGGCTCAGCTCAGTCAGCAATTGAAAATGAGTCGAACCCCGATCCGGGCGGCTTTACAACAATTAGAGCTGGAAGGGTATTTACGCATCGTTCCCAAGTACGGAGTGCTGATTCTGGAATCATCGGCCGAGAGAGTCAGTAATTTGCTGGATATTATTATTTCGCTGGCGATGTTCTCAGTGGAGCAAGCCCGATTCGCTCAGACTCCATGGCTCCCGGTTACGGGTGCAGCTTACGGCTCGCAGCTTATGCAGCGGCTGGCAGAGCCTGATCCAGTTATCCAGCCTGAGGCTCTGTGTGAATACGAGCATGAGCTGTTGAAGGTGTTAATCTCACAAAACGGGAATTCGGAGATGCTTAAGCTGTTCGAATTCTCTTCCGAAAGACTATATTGGAAGCAAAATACAAGAAGATGGCGAGCCCCGCATCGCAAAGAAACGATAGGCTGTTTCTCGTTGTTATTAGCTTCAATAACGGACAACCAAGAAGATAGCAGATTGAGGTTATTAGAATATTTGCAGCTGTTGAAGAAAACCTGGATATAAGCTGCTTCTATTATTATAGCGGGTTAATTAGTTGGAACTCCAGCCAAAGTCATAATTTTGTCATCATTCCTGTATACACTGTTATAACCTCCTTCCGACAACCTTCTTCGACAAAAAAAACGTGATTTGTCTTTTTTTTCTTAAAATCCAGCTATGGTATAATGAGAACAGTTGCATCTCGATAGATGGATGAAGGAGGAACGGCATGGAGTATCCTGTCAACATTCTGCTGGTTGATGATCGTCCAGAAAACCTGGTAGCTATTGAGGCTGTGCTGACAGGGGAACCGTATCGTCTGGTCAGGGCCTATTCCGGAATGGAAGCATTAAGGGCTGTGCTGGAGGATGAGTTTGCCGTCATTATTATGGATGTGCAGATGCCCGGCATGGACGGTTTTGAGACGGCGAGTATTATCAGGACGCGTGAGAAGTCGAAATATGTCCCGATTATTTTTCTGTCGGCAACCAGCAATCGGCTAGAGCATTATTTCACGGGTTATTCGGTAGGGGCTATGGATTACATGTCTAAACCGTTTGTTCCTCAGATTTTCAAATCGAAGATCGAGGGTTATGTCAGTATGTACGAAGCGAATAAAGCGCTGCAAATACAAAGCGAGCTGCTGCGACAGCAAACCAAACAACTGGAGAAGACGAATCAAGCTTTGATTGTTGCTAAGGAAACCGCTGAAATCGCTTTGAGCGTCAAATCTGAATTTTTAACAATGATGAGTCATGAAATACGTACACCGTTGAACGGCATTATCGGAATGTCGGATTTGCTTATCGACACTGGTCTTTCCGAGGAGCAGGCTGAGATGGCAGGAATCATTCATACTAGCGGCAATGCTCTGCTGTCGGTAATCAATCATATTCTGGACTTCTCCAAGATCGAATCGGGCAAGATGCAGCTGGAGGACGAGCCGTTCGATTGGAGGTTCTGTCTGGAAGAAACCGTTCAATTGTTCACAGCTCAAATCCGCACAGTGAATCTCGAAATAACCGTTTCGGTAGATCCAACGCTTCCCTCTGTAATCAGAGGAGATATGAACCGCTTGCGCCAGGTGTTGATTAATCTGGTTGGCAATGCAGTGAAATTCACTCATCAAGGCGGCGTTTATATTGAAGTGAACAACCTTGAGGAAGAATCAGATTCGCTTACGATACAATTTAGAATCAAAGATACCGGAATTGGAATTCCACAAGAGAAAATAAAAGGATTGTTCCAGCCCTTCTCCCAGTTGGATGCTTCAATTAACCGCAAATTCGGGGGGACCGGCCTCGGACTATCGATAAGCAAATCGTTGGTGGAGCTTATGGGTGGAACCATTCATGTAGAGTTATCGGATGAGCCGGGAGCGACATTCGTATTTACCATTAAGGCGAAGCCTTAAATAAGAGAATGGAAGGATGAGATTGTGGCGGATCAAGAGCGTAACCCTAATTCGAATGAACAGCAGTTGGATACTGCGGAATTGCTGAATGCGTTGATGGCTATGAAAAAAGGCGACTTCACATACAGGATGCCCTATAACCATACAGGGGTTGCCGGCAAAGTGGCCGATACCATTAACGAGATTATGGATATGCAGGAAAGTCTGGTAACCGAGGTTCAAACTGTCGCAAGAGTTGTTGGAAAAGAAGGAAAGCTCACAAGAAGATTCGTTCACAAGAACATGGGAGGGTCATGGGAGACCATAGTCGAATCTCTGAATGGTCTGGTCATTGATTTGATTCAGCCGACAAGTGAGATGGTTCGCGTTATTAACGCAGTTGCCAAAGGAGACTTGTCGCAGAAGGTGGAGCTTGAGTTCGAGGGCAGGCCGCTCACAGGTGAATTCCAGAGAACGGCGAGCAACATCAACATGATGGTGAATCAGCTCAGCATATTCGCTTCCGAGGTTACCCGTGTGGCTCGAGAGGTTGGTACGGAAGGAATCCTGGGTGGACAAGCCGATGTTAAGGGTGTATCCGGTACATGGAAAGACTTGACGGATAGCGTGAATAACATGGCGAGCAATCTGACGGATCAAGTGCGTAATATCGCCCAGGTAACGACAGCAGTTGCCAATGGCGATCTGTCCAAGCAGATTACGGTTAATGCCAAGGGGGAAATTCAGGAATTAAAGAATACGATCAATACGATGGTCGATCAGCTCTCCATGTTTTCCTCCGAGGTCACGCGTGTGGCTCGCGAAGTAGGCACAGAAGGGAAGCTGGGCGGTCAGGCTGATGTCAAGGGCGTTTCCGGTACATGGCGCGATCTCACGGAGAGCGTGAATTACATGGCCTCCAACCTGACGAACCAAGTACGTAATATCGCGGTTGTAACGACAGCGGTTGCCAATGGAGATTTGTCCAAGAAGATCACGGCTGATGTGCAGGGTGAGATTCTCGAGCTTAAGAATACCATTAATACGATGGTGGACCAACTGTCCACATTCGCTTCCGAGGTTACCCGGATGGCTCGGGAAGTAGGTACGGAAGGAATCCTTGGCGGTCAGGCTGAGGTAAGCGGTGTTGCCGGTACGTGGCGCGATCTGACCGAGAGCGTGAACTACATGGCTTCGAACTTGACCAATCAGGTTCGTAATATTGCTGAAGTAACGACAGCGGTTGCCAAGGGCGATCTGTCTAAAACGATTACCGTTGATGCCAAAGGCGAGATTCTTGAGCTGAAGAGTACGATCAATATTATGGTCGATCAGCTTAGCAATTTTGCCTCGGAGGTTACCCGTGTTGCCAAGGAGGTTTCTACCGAGGGAATCTTGGGCGGACAAGCAGACGTGAAGGACGTATCGGGGACGTGGAAGGATTTGACCGATAGCGTTAATTTCATGGCGGGCACATTGACGGATCAGGTGCGCAACATTGCGGAAGTGACGACAGCGGTTGCGAAGGGCGATCTGTCCAAGCAAATAACCGTAAACGCCAAAGGCGAAATTCTCGAATTGAAGAATACGATTAATACGATGGTCGAGCAGCTCTCTACCTTTGCATCCGAGGTCACGCGTGTGGCGCGCGAGGTAGGGACGGAAGGAATGCTGGGTGGACAAGCTCAAGTTCGAGGGGTTGCCGGTACATGGCGCGACTTGACCGAGAGCGTGAACTACATGGCTACTAACTTGACCAACCAAGTACGTAACATCGCAGTCGTAACGACAGCTGTTGCCAACGGCGATCTGTCCAAGAAAATTACGGCTGACGTACAAGGCGAGATCCTAGAGCTCAAAAACACGATTAATACGATGGTCGATCAGCTTTCCATGTTCTCCTCCGAGGTAACACGTGTGGCGCGTGAGGTTGGTACAGACGGGAAGCTGGGCGGGCAAGCCCAGGTTCGAGGCGTAGGCGGCACATGGAAAGACTTGACTGAAAGCGTTAATAATATGGCTCGCAATCTTACCGATCAGGTGCGTAATATCGCAGACGTTACAACTGCGGTTGCCAAGGGTGATTTGTCCAAGAAAATCACGGTAGACGCGAAGGGCGAGATTCTCGAGCTCAAGATTACGATGAATACAATGGTGGATCAGCTCAGCAACTTTGCTTCCGAGGTCACGCGTGTGGCGCGCGAGGTGGGTACGGAAGGGAAGCTGGGCGCCCAAGCAGAGGTTAAGGACGTATCGGGAACTTGGCTGGATTTGACGGATACGGTCAATTACATGGCCAGCAACTTGACGATCCAGATGCGTAACATTGCAGGTGTAACAACTGCGGTAGCCAACGGAGATCTATCTAAGAAAATAACCGTTGATGTAAAAGGTGAGCTGCTGGAGCTGAAGAATACAATCAATACGATGGTGGATCAGCTCAATTCATTTGCCTCCGAGGTTACGCGTGTGGCACGCGAGGTAGGTACAGACGGGAAGTTGGGCGGACAAGCCCAAGTTAGAGGCGTCGGCGGAATCTGGAAGGATCTTACCGATAATGTTAACATCATGGCGACGAATCTGACCGATCAAGTCCGCGGTATCGCTAAGGTCGTAACGGCGGTAGCGAACGGGAACCTGAAACAGAAGCTTACCGTGGAAGCGAAGGGTGAGATCGCAGAGTTAACCGATACGATTAATAATATGATCGAGACACTGGCCACCTTCGCCGATCAGGTCACTACTGTGGCGCGTGAGGTTGGTGCGGAAGGGAAGCTGGGCGGTCAAGCAAGTGTGCCGGGTGCTGCCGGAACTTGGCGTGACCTTACCGATAACGTTAACTATATGGCAAGTACCCTGACTACTCAGGTGCGAGCGATTACGAATGTAGCAACCGCTGTGACGAACGGCGATCTGTCCAGAGCGATTGATGTTGCTGCGGCAGGTGAAGTAGCGACACTCAAGGACAATATCAATGAGATGATCCGCAATCTCAAAGAAACGACACGCATCAATACGGAGCAGGATTGGCTCAAGACGAATCTGGCCAAGTTCTCCCGACTGCTGCAAGGTCAACGGGATCTATATGCGGTTAGTCGGATGATTTTGTCGGAGCTTGCTCCGCTTGTGTCTATGCAGCATGGTGTGTTCTATATTAATGAGCCGACGAATGGGGAGCAGGTGCTCAAGCTGTTCGCCAGCTACGCGTATCAGAACCGCAAAAATTTGTCCAACGAATTCCGGGCCGGTCAAGGCTTGGTCGGCCAATGTCTGATTGAGAAGCAACGTATATTGTTAATGAACGTTCCGGGTGATTATGTCGTCATTTCCTCGGCGCTCGGTGAGAGCAAGCCGCTTAACATAGTACTGCTGCCGATTATATTCGAGGATCAGGTGCTTGCTATTATCGAGCTTGCTTCGTTCCAAGCCTTCAATGAGATCTATATTGCATTCCTGGATCAGCTGACGGAATCAATCGGAATTGTGATCAATACGATGCAGGCGAATCAGCGTACCGAGGAATTGCTTATCCAATCGCAATCGTTGACTGAAGAGCTGCAGAAGCAGCAGATGGAGCTGCGCAACACGAACGATGAGCTGGAGGACAAGGCGAAGCTGTTAGTTATTCAGAAGGCCGAAGTGGAGAGTAAGAACAATGAGGTCGAGGTAGCCAAGCGATTCATCGAAGAGAAAGCGGAGCAGCTCGCGCTTACCTCGAGATACAAGTCGGAATTCCTTGCTAACATGTCGCATGAGCTACGTACTCCACTGAACTCCTTATTACTGTTAGCGGAACAGCTGGCAGAGAATCCGGATGAGAACTTGACGGAATATCAAGTGAAGTTTGCCAAGACAATCCAGGATTCAGGCTTTGAGCTGCTTAATCTGATTAACGATATTCTGGATTTGTCCAAGATTGAGTCTGGTACGATTACGCCGGATTATAGCGAGTTATCCTTAGTCGAGCTGACTGATGGACTTGACCGAACTTTCCGGCATATGGTCGATAACAACAAGCTGGAATACAGAATCAAGATCGAGGCGGATGTTCCTGGAGTCGTGATAACGGATTCCAAGCGATTGCAGCAAATTCTGAAGAACCTGCTGTCTAATGCTTTCAAATTCACGGAAAAAGGCCAAATTATGCTGCTCATTCGCAGAGCAGCAGGTGGCTGGAATTCAGAGAATGAAGCATTGAACCGAGCCAAGATGGTCATCTGCTTCTCTGTCAGTGATACGGGAATTGGCATTCCTCAGGAGAAGCAGCAAATTATATTCGAAGCGTTCCAGCAAGCGGATGGCAGTACGAATCGGGAATATGGCGGGACTGGCCTTGGGTTGGCCATTTCCAGAGAAATCGCGGAGATGCTGGGCGGAGAGATAACACTGTATAGTGAAATCAATAGCGGCAGCGTATTTAATCTATACTTGCCGATCGATTCGGCATCTCCCGACCTGCAGCCTAAGCAGAAGCATGTTCCGGAAATCATCGACGTAGCTCCACCCAAACGATTCCGCAGCCTCGCCAAAAATGATGAGGATGATGTCATAGATGATCGTGACAATATTCAGCCTGGCGACCGCGTATTCCTTATTATTGAAGATGATCAGAAGTTCAATCAGATTCTGATCGACGCTCTGCACAAGAAGGATATCAAATCCATCATCACTACCAAAGGAATGAATGCGCTAGAGTTGGCTCACAAGTACAACCCAATTGCGATTACCCTGGATTTGCACCTCGGTGACACGAATGGCTGGCTCGTGCTCGAGCATCTTAAGAATGATATCCAGATTCGTCACATTCCAGTGTGTGTGATGACCGTGGAGGAAGACGAGATTCGGTTGCTGCAGAAAGGAGTTTACGATTATTTCTGTAAGCCGGTAACGAAGGAAGAGCTTGATAATGCTCTGGAAAAGCTGAATTTGTTCGCAGATCAAGCTATCAAGAACTTGCTCATTGTGGTCAAAGATGAAGCAAGACGCAAGCAGTTCATCGAATTGCTTGACAATAAGGATTTGAAAATTATCGCTGTAGAAACAGGACGTAAAGCAATCAACCAACTGAACCTCAAATCGTTCGATTGTGTGTTGTTGGATAACGATCTGACCGATATGAATGTAACCCGTTTCGTTCGTGACATGCAGAAGAATGCGGCCAACAAATACATGCCGATTGTAATGAATCGAAGCAAGAAGCTATCCCCTGAGGAAGAGAACGAGCTGGATGAATTAATGAATACAGCCGTAATCAAGGAAGTGAAGTCCACGATCCAGATTACGGATGAGACGACTCTGTTCCTGCACCGGAAGGCGGACAATTTGCCGATCGGCTCCAAAGAAGCGCTTGAGAAACATCAGTCCGACGATATGATCGAGTACAAGAAAGTATTGATCGTTGATGATGATATTCGCAATATATTCGCTTTAACAACGATTCTGGAACGGCATTATATGAAGGTTGTTCCTGCCGAGAATGGTCAGGATGCTATTACGATTCTGGAACAAACAGCGGATATTGATATCGTGCTGATGGATATTATGATGCCGGTCATGGACGGCTATGAGACAACTCGCGCTATTCGAGAGAAGCCGGAGTTCAAGGATTTGCCGATCATCGCCCTGACCGCTAAGGCGATGAAGGGTGACCGCGAGTTATGTCTGGAAGCCGGGGCCTCGGATTACATCACGAAGCCCGTCAACAGCGCACAATTGCTGTCGATGATGCGGGAGTGGCTGGACAGGCAAGAATAGAATAGTAAAGAGAAGAGAAGCCATCCTCCCGCATAATTGGGAGGATGGCTTCATGATTTCACCTTCAAATAATTCATTCCGGCATTTCTCAGATAATCCCGATATTGACCGGGTGTCATCTGAAAGGCTTTGACGAATTGTCTGTGCAAATAAGCCGAATCCCCCATCCCGCATTGTTGAGCAATTGATGACAGGGGGGAGTCATTATATCCAAGCAGTCTGCGAGCCTCCTGCAGACGCATGTCTCTCAACATTTGCATAGGAGTGAGTCCATGAAACTCATGGAATATGCGATCCAAGTAGTTTGGGTTCAAATGAACCTGCTCGGCGAGCTCATCACGGGAGAGCTTGCGATTCAAATGCAGCTGCATGTACCGGATCAGAACGGCGAAGCGGCTGTTCGGAGAACGCGCTACTACGGCCTGCTCGGTTGAGTGTGCTTGCAGCTCAAAGCTCTCCATAATCATCGTTGTCAGGCTCAGCGTATCTGCCGCAATGCCTACCTCACGGAAGGAAGAACTGTGGCTGTTCCAACGGGACAGAAGCGATTGGAATGTCGCCCGATACTGCTCGGGACGTTCCAGATGAACGACAAAACCTACGGGGGATCGCTCGAACAGATTCATCTGGTATTGTCCGACGATCGAAAACGCCATCCATTGGTGCACACCAGGCTGCTCTGCATATTCCGCGAATGGCAAGTAGGGCGGGTGAATCATGACGTCTCCGGCCTCTGCCAGCTCCGTCTGATTAAGCGAGCTGGTCGTGACACTTCCCTGTACTACATAACTTGCGATCCAATTAGGATTCACATGGTCGTGGATATGAAGAGTAGTATAGCTGTCTTCATGGACGGCAAGCACGTTAATCTGCCAATCCCTTTGTAAGCTGCCGCCTAGAGCAGGCTGGGATGAACTGGAGGCTGCTGTGGGGGAGACGCCAACGGGTCCCTTCACAATATGAATTTCTTTATCTAGCATTGTTCACGTTTCTGAAAATTGACGTAACAAGCTTCGCCACCCCTAGCAATAACGGGTCCATTGTTGAATACGGCTCCCGTATCCGGATTCCATGCTCCGGCAACCGAGTATTGCAGGACGTATGCTTTTCTGGTAGCTTGACTGCAATTCGGTCCGCTTCGGTGAAAGAGCAAAGAGTGAAAGGCAACCATGCTTCCTTTCTTCAGTTCGACAGGTATTCCGAGGTTTTCTCCATAATAACAAAGCTTGCCGATATCGGTTTTGACATGAGGGACGAGGCCTTTCTTGTGG
>JARBUQ010000051.1 GCA_029239545.1 Paenibacillus sp. | reverse complement strand
GACCTCTGGAGTAATCTACTCCAGAGGTTTTTCTTACGAATTGAAACCTTTAGTCAATTTCCTGAAGCGGCCCCGGCAGTGCCAGTAGATGCACCGGTTGGCATCGGGTCGTACTTCAACAATTCTTTCTCCCCTTCCGCAGCCCTGTCGAATGGTACCCTAAGAAGGGTGCGGGCACTCGACCAAGGTCTAGGGTAGAAACCGTCGGTGGTCCGTTTTAGATAATCGGAATATGACCTAGAATAAAGACATGAACGAAACGCACAAAGAAAGGCGGTGAATACGATGAAAATCAATCGGAATACAGGGTGGGCACTTTTCCTTATCGCATGCGGCGGGTTAATTCTTATTGGCAAGCTAGGATTTGGTCTGGGGCATCTGATGGGATACTTGTTCCCACTAGCCATGATCGGCCTCGGTTACATCGGCATCCGGAATGGCAGTAAGTTTTTTGGATGGGCGGTTCTGGTCATTGGGTTGTTAGCGCTTCTTGGCAAATTCTCAGGGTTGTTCGCAATTCTTATAGCAGCTGGGCTGATCGGGTACGGCTTTACATTATTGAAGAGAAGCCCAAATACAAATTAAGAACAATCCCATTTCCAAACAAACCTAAAGAGGAGGTAGAAGGATGAGCCTGATGAAGCGGGTGAGAGACATAACGGTTGCAACACTTAACGAAAAACTGGAGCATGCGGAAGATCCGGTACGTTTAATAGATCAATACTTAACCGCCCAGAAGCAGCAAATTCAAGAATCCGAGAAGCTGTATCAACAAATGCTGGTGCATGCTCAGACGATTCGTCAGCAAGTGATGACAGCCGAGCAGATGAAGGACAAGCGGGAGCAGCAAGCGATGCTGGCTTTGAAAGCCGGTGAAGAGCAGGTTGCGAAGATGGCGCTTCAAGAGAAGCTTCAACATGAGGAAGTCTATGAGCGATATGCTGCCCTTTATGAGCAGAGCAAGCTTTCTATAGTGGAGCTGCAAGATAGATTGGATGAGCTGAAGCGTGATTTTGATGAAGTGCTTAGCAAGAGACATTACTATATGGCTCGCTTGCAGTCGGTCAAGCTGCAGCAGCAGATGAATGCAAGAATGAGTGGAATGAGCGAAGGCGCAGGAAGCAGAGCCTTTTCCCGCTTGGAGGAACGCATCTCGGATATGGAATATGAAGCCAAATCACTGCGGGATGTCCGACGGGTCGGGCAGGAATTAACCCAGGCTGGAGCTGCAGTTCAGCAGGTGCTTGAGCGTGAGATGCAGAACCTTCGGAAAAAGCTGGAGAAGGAAGGATGGCTGTAATGACCGGTAAATTGTATCGTTCCCGGAGCGACAAGAAGCTATTCGGCTTATGCGGGGGGTTGTCGGACACACTAGGCGTCGACTCCACCTTGCTCAGACTGATTGTAGTTGTAACGATCTTTTTTACCGGCGGTGTTATGATTCCGATTTACTTCATCGCCGCTCTGATGATCCCCAAGGAACCTGCCTATAACGCCCCGCCAATAAGCGGCTGGAACGTGTATGGCGGAATGGGAGCAGGAGCTCCAATGTCCCATGACATGGCTGGTTATCCTCAAGGAGCGCCTTACCATAATGGGATGAAGAGCAGCAGCTGCTCGACAAGCCGGAACCGTGTTCCCCAGGCATCGGCACCTGAAGCATCCCATCTGGATGAGATGATGCAGGATATTGAGAAGAAAGCAATGTGGAAAGAGATTCAGGATCTGAAAACTAAACTGTCTAACTATGAGAAGGGAGAAGTGTAAACAATGGGAGTATTTAAACGGATTAAAGATATGACGAAGGCGTCGGTAAATGAGTTGCTGGATAAGGTAGAGGACCCGATCATGATGTTGAACCAGTACATTCGGGATATGGAGGAAGAAATCGCTTCGGCTGAGGTGACGGTTGCCCGTCAAATCGCGAATGAGCGCAAGCTTCAAGAACGTCTGAACGAATCGTTCCGACTTAGCGCGGATCGTGAGGCAAGAGCAGGAGACGCATTGAAGAATGGCCAGGAGGCCAGTGCTCGTCAGGCTTTGGAAGAGAAATTGTATTATGATCAAAAGATTGTAGAATACAGCGAGATGCATACTCAGTCAAAAGCACAAGCCGAAGAACTGCTGCAGCAGCTGCATGAGATGAAGGATGAGTTCTACAAAATGCGCAACAAGCGCAATGAACTCGTGACTCGAGCTCAATTGGCTCAGGCCAAAAAGCAAATGGCACAAGTCAGCTACTCGAACACGATCGAGAGCGGCAGCGCATCCCGCGGCTTCCACCGCATGGAAGAGAAGATTATGCAGCTTGAAGTGGAAGCAGAGATCTCTCGCAAGCCATTCGTTCCTGCATCCTCCTTCCAATCCGCTCCAACCTTGGACCTGGTCAAGCAAGAGAAGGTGGATCAGCAATTACAGCAATTGAAGGCCAAATTATCGGTAGGTACCCCAGCTCCGGCTCCGGTACAAGCCAGTGAACCTGCAAGCGTAGCTGTCGCAGAATAGGCTTCAAACAAAAATATTGGTAGCTGCCATATAACTGTGATATTCTATTGGAAGCCAAGCCATAGGACGGCCGCTAGTCGCCCCTATGGCTCTTCTTCATATCAGGGGTTTCATCAGAAAAGTTGGATTATGCTTATGAAGTGCTTTTCTTCGTAAAAGTTTAAGGAGGTGCGGCAATGGATCAACGTAATCGGAATACGGCCTTGGTGCTTATAGCAGCCGGGTTGTTTATACTGATTGATCATTATGTTAGCTTTTTTACCACTGCCGCCCTTGTGTTTGTGTTTTTGGGCTTGTATAAGATACGAACAGCCCCGGATAAGTCGGGTTACCTGATTCTAGGTATTGGGGTCGTCATTTTTTTCAGCAATCATTTCACCTTCATCTTATCGATCGTACTGATCTCACTTGGTTTGTTCTATATGAATTCCAAGCGTGCACATCGAGGAGAGGGGCATTTCCAGAAGCACAGCTTCATAGAGAGCATCAAGTGGGATAAGGAATCATGGGTTCTTAAAAATTCCAGCATGTGGAACCTGATCGGAGAAATCTATATTGACTTGTCGCTGGCCCTGCCGGAGCAGCAAGAAACTACGCTTGTGCTGCAAGGAGTTTTAGGGGATGTAGACATTATTGTACCAGAGGATCTTGGTATAAGTGTCACGGCATCCGTTATTATCGGACAAATCGATGTGGCTCGCGAGAAGGATACCGGCGTTCTGAACAAGATTCTCTGGCAATCTCCGAATTACGAGACGAGCGACCAAAAAGTGAAATTAATTGTTTCCTACCTCGTAGGGGATATTGATATAAAAATCGTGTAGATGGAGGATCGTCCTTTGGAAAAAAAACTGACCAATATGATATGGCGCAGTATGGGCGAATCCATTCTTCTCAGTCTTGCGATGTTTGGTACGGTCGTCTACCCGCTGTATTATTACGATTACATTCGTCCTTTTCCTTCTTGGTGGGAAGGGCTTCAATTCAGTCTGATGCTGATTGGAGTAGTGGTTGTCATTGGAGGCGTTTATGGCTTCTGGTCCAGCAGTCGGATGAAGCGAAGGCTTGAGCTGCTTGGCGACTCCATGCTGCATCTGGAGAAGGGGAATCTAAGCCGCCAAATTCCGCTGCTTGGCGATGACGAGATAGGTCGTCTGGGGTACCAGCTTGGTCGAATCAGTACCAAATGGGAGGAGCAGGTCTCTTCCTTGCAGAGGCTGTCCACGAACAATGCAGAGCTGGCCGAGAAGGCTCGCCTGTCTGCCATCGTCGAGGAGCGTCAGCGACTGGCGCGCGAGCTGCATGATGCGGTGAGCCAGCAGCTGTTCGCCATCTCGATGACGGCAACGGCGGTCGGACGTACGCTGGAGAAGGATTTCGAGAAGGCGCGAAGACAAATTGCGCTGATCGAGGAGATGTCCTCCGTTGCCCAGTCGGAGATGCGCGCCTTGCTGCTTCACCTGCGTCCGGTGCATCTGGAAGGCAAACGATTATCGCAGGGCCTGATGGACCTGCTGCAAGAGCTGCAGGCCAAGGTGCCGATCGATATATCCTGGGATATGGACGAGCAGATCCGCTTGCCCAAAGGAATCGAGGACCATCTGTTCCGTATCGTTCAGGAAGCTTTGTCTAATACGTTAAGACATTCCAAGGCAACTATGATGGAGCTGAAGCTGAACAAACCTAATGACAATGTACGCCTCTCCATCAAAGATAATGGTGTCGGATTCAAGCTGGATGAGAGCAAGCTGACCTCTTATGGCATCCAATCGATGAAGGAGCGGGTGAATGAAATCGGCGGTATGATTAATTTCATCACAGCACCAGGTAAAGGTACCCGGATCGAAATACGTGTTCCTATATTAATGGTTGAAGAGGAAGGGGAAGGTTAAGCGATGGACGATACGATAAAAGTTCTGCTGGTAGACGATCACGAGATGGTCCGAATTGGACTGGCGGCTGTTCTGGGGACAGAAGATCAAATAGAGGTTGTAGGGGAAGCGAGCAATGGGCATGATGGGATTCGGCTTGCTCAGGAGTATAAACCCGATGTGGTGTTGATGGATCTTGTTATGGATGGGATGGACGGCATTGAGACGACAAGGAAGCTGCTGCAGCTGTATCCGGATTGCAAGGTCATTGTACTGACGAGTTATCTCGATGATGAGAAGATGTATCCTGTTATTGAAGCAGGGGCTTTCAGTTATTTGTTGAAGACCTCACGGGCGTCTGAGATTGCACAGGCGATTCGTGCTGCAGCCAGAGGACAGTCTATTCTGGAGTCGCAGGTGGCCGCCAAGATGATGAACCGCTTCCGCCAACCGAAGCAGGAGGCTGCGCCTCACGAAGATCTCACAGAGCGGGAGATGGAGGTTCTCCGGCTGATCGCTAAGGGCAAGTCCAATCAGGAGGTAGCGGATGATCTGTTCATTGGTGTGAAGACGGTGAAATTCCA
Organism: Paenibacillus sp.; assembly: GCA_029239545.1. Taxonomy (GTDB): domain Bacteria; phylum Bacillota; class Bacilli; order Paenibacillales; family NBRC-103111; genus Paenibacillus_AA. The sequence goes on along the minus strand of JARBUQ010000051.1, from coordinate 8,306 downwards.
CGTTACGAACATTCTTGCTAAACTTGGAGTGGAGGATCGGACCCAAGCGGCGATTTATGCCTTCAAGAACGGATTAGCGGAGTAATGCTGCATTGAAGTCCCTGCTTAGCTTTGACTAACCGTGACTCAGGCATTACAATAGGAGCATATAGCGGGCAAGCGTGATCATGTATGTAATCCTGGCATCAGGGTAACGGGGATCAAAGGAGAACGAGTGACGAATGAGCGGTATGCAGGTAATTATTCTTATTGTATTTATCGTATTGACAGTTGTTTTCACTTGGGCGATGAGTAAGAAATGGCACAAGTAGCAGAATTTTCGATAGGAATGGACAACATTCGGCAGGATAGAACGGTTTACGAGGGAAACGGCAGATTGCCGTTTTTTTGTTTTGCAATTACAATCCCAATCCATTGAAAACATATTCGCATAGGATAACAATGTGCGCATACAAGGTCAGGGGATGAAGCGGATGATCCGAAGACGGATAGCAGAACGGGATGATCGGGTCTTGGTGGCTCTTATTCGCAGCGAGCTGTTGCCTCATACGAAACGTACGATGCCTGATGTCGTGTTGAATCGCGATATTCTAGCGAAGCGGTTGTCAGGGAATACGACCTATGTATTGCTAGGTGCAGGCATGCGGCTGATTGGTTTTGTGAGCTGTCTGATTCGTGGCAAGACGCTCAACATCGATATGATTGCGGTCGACCGAAAGTCACAGGGCAGAGGACACGGCTCTAAGCTTATGAAGCTGGCAGAGCGCTACGGGGTAGCCCAGGGCTGTGATAAGGTGATCCTGTATGTCGATCAGTCCAATCGAAGCGCCCAACAGTTTTATCTTAGTAAGGGGTATATCGTTCAGGAGTATATCGACGCATTTCAATGCCTTTCTATGGAGAAGCGGTTATAAGGAAGAAAGTGCCGGTTTCCGTACATTGCGTGAGCTGGCCTTTAAATAATGGATTGTCCTCTTGGGATATGCTAAACTACAGTACATAGCTTCACAATGTGAAAGCGCACCCTTATCTCAAACAGGAAAGAATGATGAATCCTATGAATAATGTTCCTCAACAAGCGTCTGCACCATCTGGCAGCGCCGTATATTTCATCTTCGGAGCAACCGGAGACTTAGCTAGACGCAAGTTATTTCCCGCCTTGTACAGCATGTTCCGGGAAGGGAAGCTTGCGGAGAATTTTGCTGTTATTGGACTGGCACGCCGTAGCCGCACGAATGAACAATTCCGCCAGGATTTGTATAATTCGATTGAGGAATTTGCTCGTTACACGGCTGTGGATGACACATCCTGGAATCAATTTGCCAATCATTTTCACTATATGTCATTGAACACGAATGATGTAGATGGTTTCGTTCAATTGAGAGTGCTGGCCGATCAGTTGGATGAACAGTACAAGGTTGGCGGTAATCGTCTGTTCTACCTCGCTCTGGCACCAGAGTTATTCGGCAACGTCTCCTTTAATCTTAAATCCGGAGGGCTGCTTGAGTCTAAAGGCTGGAATCGGTTAGTCATTGAGAAGCCCTTCGGATATGATCTCGCATCTGCCGAGCAGTTGAATGAACAGATTCGTCAAGTTTTTCGCGAGGATGAAGTGTACCGGATTGATCACTATCTAGGCAAAGAAATGGTGCAAAATATTGAAGTGCTGCGTTTCTCCAATGCTTTCTTCGAGCCGCTATGGAATAACAAGTACATTGCTAATATACAGATTACTTTGAGTGAAACAGTCGGAGTTGAGGAGCGCGGAGGCTACTATGATCATTCCGGCGCCCTGCGGGATATGGGGCAGAACCATATGCTCCAGATGGTCACGATGATGGCCATGGAGCCGCCGAGCCGTCTTCATCCGGAGGATATACGGGATGAGAAGGTCAAGGTGCTCCGCTCGCTGCGCACGTACTCGTCGGATGAAGAGGTACAGGCCAATGTGGTTCGAGCTCAATATGCGTCGGGCTCCCACAAAGGCAAGCCGCTGCCGGCCTATCGTTCGGAAGAAGCGGTCCCGGCGGATTCCTCTACGGAAACTTATTTTGCCGCGAAGGTTTTTGTAGACAATTTCCGTTGGGCTGGAGTTCCTTTCTACATCCGTACAGGTAAGCGACTTCCAGTGAAGACTACCGAAGTGGTCGTTGAGTTTAAGAACATGCCTGAGAATGTATATTTCGCGAAGAAGACTCCGCTCGAGCCTAATCTGCTCGTGTTTCGGGTGAACCCTAATGAGGGAGTATACTTGAAGATGAATGCCAAACGTCCGGGGTCGCAATGGGGGATTGTTCCAATTGCGATGGACTTCTGCCAGAGCTGTGAAGTGGGCATCAATACACCAGAGGCGTACGAACGCCTTCTGTATGATGCTTCCAGAGGGGATTCCACTTACTTCACACGTTGGGACGAGGTAGCCCTGGCGTGGAAGTTCGTTGACCGCATTGAACAAGCCTGGAAAGCGGAGAGCAGTGAGCTGCATCATTATCCGGCAGGCTCATGGGGCCCAACAGCCTCACATGAGCTTCTGAAGCGGGACGGGTTCAAATGGTGGCCGGTGAACGGTCAGCTTGAGGGTGAGGTAGTATGGTTATCGTCAGTCGATGGTAAGGAAAGCACGAATTAGGCTGCGAATTACCAAGCCTTGTTTTCATGATTTAGGATTGGTGGGCTGGGTTTCCATTGGTTCGTCCGGTTTTTTTTATCAAAATGCAGTTCATCTCCCTCTTCTTCCACAAAAGGTGATATACTTATCCGTGGTATGTCTTTACTAAGTCTTGGGAGGTGCTCTACATGTCAACAATGGGGACAGGCAAACACGTATATGACGTTGTAGCAGGCTGGGGCCAGCTGCCGGAAGGCAAGACACTTGGTTATACGCACGGGATTGATGTGGATTCAGAGGGTCGTTTCTATGTACATAACACTGGTGAAGATCAGGTTGTTGTATTTGATCGGGATGGTGCATTCCTGAATTCATGGAGTATTGGCTTTGGTACTGGAGCTCACGGGCTGTTTCTGAGTCAGGAGTCTGATGGAGAGTACTTGTATTTGACTGACACGGGTGCCGGTAAGGTCGTCAAGACTACTTTGGATGGCAAGATTGTACTTGAGCTTGGAGTTCCGGATTTGCCGGATGTGTATGGAGAAGGGCTCAAATATTCTCCGACCGATGTGGCGGTTGCTCCGAATGGCGATTTCTATGTATGCGATGGATATGGTCAGAGCTGGATTCATCAATACCGTTCAGACGGAGAGCATATACGGTCATGGGGCGGCAAAGGCTCCGAGGCCGGGAAAATGGCTTGTCCGCATGGCATCTGGATCGATACTCGGAATGGCGAGCCGGAGGTTTATGTCGCGGATCGCAGTAACAATCGGATTCAGATCTTCACTTTAGACGGACAGCATCTTCGTTTTGTTCAGGGCATGTTAGACTTGCCTTGCTGCTTCTATACTCATGGCGATGAGCTCTACATCCCGGATCTGCACAGCAGGGTGACTATATTGGATAAGTCAGACCAGCTTGTAGTCCACTTGGGTGAAGACGCTGAAGCCTGGAAGAAGGAAGGATGGCCTAGACGTCCGTCAACCGAATGGTCAGATGATCGTTTCGTTTCCCCGCATGGTCTATGCGTGGATTCAGAAGGAAGCATCTTTATCGCGGAATGGGTACCTACGGGCCGTATTACCAAGCTTGTTCGCAGATAATCGTGACTTACGGCTTATTAAGTCTTCTCGTACTCGTACGGGAGGCTTTTTTTGTTGTATAGCAAATTATACGCTTTGCTCACCCGGGGATAAATTCTTTATTTTGACAAAGGAGATTGGGTAATTTAATTGCGAAACAGCAACTAATTTATAGATTGTAACGAAATATAGAGGATTAGTTGCCAAAAAGCAATTAATCCTGAATTTACTACTAACTTTGGTGAGCAGAAGGCATTTAATTGCTTTTTTGCAATTAATTTTGGCGGAAATTGTGTTTGGACTACATTTAGTTGCTTTTTTGCAATTATTTGAAGTGATTCGTGGAAAGCCTGAAGAGCGGTGAAGAAGCTAAGCTATAGAATCCGTTCTTTTCTTTGCGCAGTCGGTGCGGTGGAGATCGTTAACATGATTTGCTTCGAGCTTGGCCAGTAGTTAGCCTAATGGATGAGCTCCGGGTCAGTTTTTTTGCGTTGCTGGAGGGCTCCCTTACATTTGCTCCATAAAACGGATATAATAAGAGGGGCAATATTGTGAATCGGAAGCAGGTTGCAAAAAACGGGACTACGCCTCCCGCACCAAAAGTTAACTAATGAAGGGATAGGCTGCATGAGTAACAAAGCGATTGAGAACGAAATTGAGCAAGAGGTGCAGAAACGACGGACATTCGCCATTATTTCTCACCCGGATGCAGGAAAAACGACGCTTACTGAGAAGCTGCTGCTCTTCGGAGGAGCAATCAGGCTGGCAGGAACAGTCAAAGGCCGCAAAGCCAGCAAACACGCGACCTCAGACTGGATGGAAATTGAGAAGCAGCGTGGAATTTCCGTAACATCAAGTGTAATGCAGTTTGATTATAATGGTCACCGGATCAACATTCTGGACACCCCTGGTCACCAGGACTTCAGTGAAGATACGTATCGTACCCTCACAGCGGCAGATAGTGCTGTGATGTTGATTGACTCTGCCAAAGGGGTCGAGACCCAGACGAAGAAGCTGTTCCAGGTATGCCGTCAGAGAGGGATCCCGATCTTCACATTCGTTAACAAGATGGATCGCGAAGGCCGTAATCCTTTTGAGCTGTTAGAGGAGCTGGAGCAGGTATTAGGAATTCGTTCTTATCCGATGAATTGGCCGATTGGATCGGGCAAGCAATTTTGCGGAGTATACGACCGTGAGAAGACCCAGGTCGAGCTGTTCAAGGGAGACGACCATTCAGAAATCAGCGTAACCCCGGTAAGCGGGTATGAAGATCCGTTAGTCAAAGAAATTGCAGGCGAGTATTTGTACGATCAATTGCAGGAAGAGCTCATGCTGCTGGATGTGGCGGGTGACGCATTTGACTTCGAGAAGGTTAGACAAGGCGAATTGACCCCTGTATTCTTCGGAAGTGCGATCAATAACTTCGGAGTGCAGACTTTTCTGGAGAACTTCCTGTCATTAGCGCCAACCCCTTCTCCCCGCAAGAGCAATGAAGGTGAGATTGATCCGAGCTATGCGAATTTCAGTGGTTATGTATTCAAAATTCAGGCGAACATGAATCCGGCACATCGTGATAGAATTGCCTTCCTGCGTATCGTCTCCGGTAAGTTCGAGCGTGGAATGAGCGTCAAGCACATTCGAGTAGGCAAGGATATTAAGCTGTCCCAGCCGCAGCAGTTCCTTGCACAAGATCGCGATATAGTAGACACAGCCTACCCGGGTGATATTATCGGTTTATTCGATCCAGGCATATTCCGGATAGGCGATTCGTTATCTCAGGGTAAAGAAATTATTTATGATGAATTGCCAACATTTTCTCCCGAGCTATTCAGTAAAGTTACGATTAAGAATGCTCTGAAGCAAAAGCAGTTTCTTAAAGGCGTCGACCAGCTTACAGAAGAAGGTACGATTCAAGTATTCCATACAACAGTAGGTTTTGATGAGATCATTCTCGGTGTTGTTGGACAATTGCAATTCGAGGTGATGGAGCATCGGATGCGCAGTGAGTACGGTGTCGAGATCTTGCTGCAGCGGCTCCCTTATCAATTCGCGCGCTGGGTAGTAGACGATACCCTGGATCCGACTAAATTCCGCATCAACTCACAGCTGGTGAAGGATAAGAAGGATAATTATGTAGCGTTGTTCGAGAATGAATACGCCATGCGTACGGCGATGGAGAAGATGCCTAAAGCGAAGTTTCTGGAGACAGCTCCTTAATTAGCCCAAGCCTGTCTGCATACCGTGTGAGAATGTGTGACGAATGAGATAAGCAGAAGACCGTCCGGTTAGGGGCGGTCTTTTGTCGGTTTTGTTGGAAGGATGTTAGGACTTAGAGGCTGAGCAACCGGAAGTCAATCTTGAAGATCTTCCTTCTTCCCAGGCAGATGGAATATGATCGTCGTTCCGATTCCTATCTCACTCTGCACCTCGACTTGTAGCGACGAAGAACAGCATTCATTTTGGCTATCAATTCAAGAGGATTGAATGGGCTTGATGACGTAATCGTCAGCTCCCGTATTGAGCCCCAGGATGCGATCATGCTCTTGATCCTTGGCGGTTAATAGGATAACCGGAACGTTGTTGTTGCGTAGACGAATATCATGGCAGAGGGTCAGACCGTCTTTCCCGGGGAGCATCCAGTCCAACAAAATCAGATCCCATGCCTGCTCCATAATCAACCGTTCCGCTTCAAGCCCATCGTGAACGAAGAAGGCCTTTATTTGTTCTTGCTGCAAGAACAAGCGAAGCATCTCACAGACGGAAAGATCATCCTCAGCTATCAAAAGCTTCATCTCTGGCAGGGCCTCCTATCAAGCTCTCTTTCTATTTCTATTAGCATATGCGCAACATTTGCAGGAAGCAATAGTTCCCTCGACTCTATGGGAAAAACCGATCCCCTCTTGTGAAGGGAAACGGCTTCTGGACATTTTAACTACTTGTGTAATTGTTGATGTAACGTTTGGACCAATTGAATCTTCACGTCCGGCTCACTATGCTCCCAAATCATTTCGAACAATACACCGAGTCCTGGAAGCACACGATCTTCTCCATAGATGGATATTTGAATCACCTCGTGCAGCTCCTCAGTCGATTTATCGTTGACCCGTTGAATGATCGCTTGCCGTAAATTAATGGCCACGCCAGAAATTCCCCCATTATTCATGAACTTTAGAATCGCTAACCTGCTTAGGATGCACATATTTGGGTAGAACATGTATGCGATGTCCGATCAGGCTCCAACCGCCTGTAAATGTGTTGGGCTGCATAGGGGAAAGGGGAGAAGTATGATATAATGTTGGCAAAAATGAAGATCATTCGAGAGCGTGGGGAAAGGGGCAAGCGTATGAAAGCGAAACAATATGCCATTATCGGTATGGGGCGTTTCGGCTCCAGCGTCGCTAAATCTTTACATGGTATGGGTTTTGAGGTGCTGGCGATTGACTCCAGTGAACAGCGAACTCAGGAAGTCGTGAACATGGTTACCCATGCTGTACAAGCTGATTCAACAGACGAGGAGGCTCTGCGCGCTCTGGGCGTTCGTAACTTCGATGTCGTTGTAGTGGCTATAGGTGAGGACATACAGGCGAGTATTCTGACTACTCTGATTCTGAAGGATATGGGCGTGCCTGCTCTAATTGTCAAAGCTCAGAACGAGCTGCACGGCAAGGTGCTGACCAAGATCGGGGCCGATAAAGTGGTGTATCCTGAACGGGATATGGGAATAAGGGTAGCCCATCACTTGATTTCTCCCAATATCCTTGATTATATCGAGTTATCTGATGATTACAGTATTGTTGAGATTAAGGCCACCAGCGCTTTGATCGGGCAAAGCTTGCGCGAGCTTGATATTCGTGCTAAATACGGCTGTAATGTGATGGCTCTCAAAACCGGAGATAAGATGAATATTGCACCTTACGCGGAGGATAAAATAAAGGAAAATGACGTTCTCGTCGTCGTAGGGCTTAACAATAACCTGCAGCAGTTCGAGCGCACGTTCTCGGAGTAACGGCCACATGAATAAGACGTTGAATATAGTATCAGTCAATAACGATAGAGTGAAGCAGTGGAGCCGCTTGTTGGACAAGAAAGGGCGGGACCAGCAGGGCAAGTTTCTTGTCGAAGGCACGCATCTTGTGATGGAAGCTATTCGCTCAAGAGCCCCTATTGAGTCGATTGTATATGCGGAGTTCCGAGGTATTCCGCAGGAGATTACGGAAGTATTGGCAGCTAGTCATATAGAGCCATCCCGCTTCGAGTGGATAAGCGTGAGTGAAGAGGTATTGACCAAATGTACCGATGCCCAGACTCCACAAGGGGTGTTTGCCGTAGTGAACAAACAAGTTACGAGCCTTGAGGTGTTGTGGGGGGGCGGCTTGGGTGACGGGGGTTCCTCATTCTCGCCTGCAGTGCTCGTTGTAGTTGTTGACGGTGTGCAGGATCCAGGCAATCTCGGAACGATCATCCGCGGTGCTGATGCTGTTGGAGCTACAGCGGTAATTATCGGTCGAGGGACCGTGGATTTGTATAACCCCAAGACCGTTCGTTCAACGATGGGGTCCATGTTCCATCTGCCGATCATAGAGACAGATCTGGAGCAGTTGCTGCAGGAAGCG